>JAVEVZ010000002.1:0-33355 GCA_034004805.1 Spongiibacteraceae bacterium
CTGGTCAGCATATTCAGGGAGGGCGGACAGTCGATAATGATGTAATCGTACTCGGCGCGCTCAATTGCCAGTGCATCGCGCAGCCGGAATTCCTTGTTGTCGATGTCCAGCAGCTCGACTTCGGCGGCGGTCAGATCACTGTTGGCAGGCAACAGATCATAGCCACCATTTTCGGCGCGCAGCGCAACCTCGGCGACCGGCTTTCCGTGTACCAGCACGTCGTAGACGCTGGCCGCCAGATCGTTCTTGTCAATGCCGCTGCCCATGGTGGCATTGCCCTGGGGGTCCAGGTCCACCAGCAGCACTTTCTTGCGGGTGGCCGCCAGCGACGCGGCGAGATTGACACAGCTGGTGGTCTTGCCCACGCCACCTTTCTGGTTGGTTACTGCCAGAATTTTCCCCACGCGTATCCCCGCTGCGCAGCCTGTCACTCAGGCTCTCTCGATGATTACCAAGTGACGTTGACCATCACCGCCAGGCACCGCCAAGGGCTGGCAGGCGACGACATTAAAGCTTTTCGGAAGGCCCCTCAACTCCTCGTCGGGGTAGCGGCCCTTCATAGCCAGCAGCCGGCCGCCGGGCGCCAGCAGGTGGTCGCAGGCGCCGGCCATCACGGCCAGGGCCGCGAAGGCGCGGCTGGTGATCAGCGCAAAACCTTCGCCGGGCGCCCGGTACTGCTCGACGCGGGCCTGTACCACGGCGAGGTTGGACAGGCTCAGCTCACGCCGCACCTGGTCCATAAAACGGGTTTTCTTGCCGTTGCTGTCCAGCACGGTCACCGGCCGCTCGGGTTCGGCAATCGCCAGCGGAATGCCCGGCAGGCCGGCGCCACTGCCGACATCCAGCAGCGCCCCGGGGGTGAGCCAGGGCCGCAGCGCCAGGCTGTCCAGCAGGTGGCGGCTGACCATCTCCGCGGGGTCGCGCACCGCGGTGAGGTTGTAGTGCCGGTTCCATTTGTCGAGCAGCGCGACATAGGCCAGCAGCCGGGCCTGGACCGGCTCCGCCACGGCCTGGTCCAGGGCTGCCAGGCCCGCCCGCAGGCGCTGTTGCAGCTCAGGCAATGCGACGGTCCAGCGCGCCGCGCTTTTTCAGGTGGATCAGCAGCAGCGAGATCGCCGCCGGCGTAACGCCCGGCACCCGCGCCGCACGGCCCAGGGTGTCGGGGCGGGCCGCCTCCAGCTTCTGGCGCACCTCGATGGACAGGCCCGCCACCTGGGCGTAGTCCAGGTCCGCCGGCAGCGCGGTGGTCTCGTGGCGGCGCAGGCGCGCGATCTCCTCTGCCTGGCGGTCGATATAGCCGGCGTACTTCACGCGGATCTCGACCTGCTCGGCAACCTCGCTGTCATCCAGCGCCTCGCCCACCAACGCCGCGACATCAGCGTAGCCGAGCTCGGGGCGCTTGAGCAGGTCCAGCAGCGAGTATTCCCGGGTCAGCGGCTGCTCCAGGCGCGGAGCGAGCGTCTGCGCAGCCTGCGAGCCCGGCTGCACCCAGCTGCTCCTGAGGCGCTGAGTCTCGCGCTCAATGGCTTCGCGCTTGGTGCAGAAGCGCGCCCAGCGCACATCGTCCACCAGCCCCAGGGCGCGCCCCTGTTCGGTCAGGCGCAGGTCGGCATTGTCCTCGCGCAGCAGCAGGCGGTACTCCGCGCGGGAGGTGAACATGCGGTAGGGCTCGCGGGTGCCCAGGGTAATCAGGTCATCCACCAGCACCCCGAGGTAGGCCTCGTCGCGGCGCGGACACCAGGGCTCGCGGTCCAGCACCGCCAGGGCCGCGTTGGTGCCGGCCAGCAGACCCTGTGCCGCGGCCTCTTCGTAACCGGTGGTGCCGTTGATCTGGCCGGCAAAGTACAGACCCGCGAGGTGACGGGTTTCCAGCGAGGGCTTGAGGCCGCGGGGATCGAAGAAATCGTACTCGATAGCGTAGCCCGGTCGCGTCACATGCACGTTCTCGAAACCCTTGATCGAGCGCAGCATCGCCAGCTGTACATCGAAGGGCAGGCTGGTGGAGATTCCGTTGGGGTACAGCTCGTGGGTGTTCAGGCCCTCGGGCTCAATAAAAATCTGGTGCGAGGATTTGTCGGCAAAACGGTGGATCTTGTCTTCAATGGACGGGCAGTAGCGCGGCCCAACACCCTCGATAACCCCGGTGTACATCGGCGAACGGTCCAGGCCGGCGCGGATGATGTCGTGGGTATGGGCATTGGTGTGGGTCATCCAGCAGCAGACCTGGCGCGGGTGTTGTTCGGGCCGGCCCAGAAACGACATCACCGGCGTCGGCTGGTCGCCCCACTGTTCCTCGAGACCACTGAAATCCACCGAGCGCGCATCAATGCGCGGCGGTGTGCCGGTCTTGAGCCGGTCCACTTCAAACGGCAGTTCCCGCAACCGCCTGGCCAGGGTGGTGGACGGCGGGTCCCCGGCGCGACCGCCGCTGTGCTGCTCGAGACCGATATGGATGCGCCCGCCCAGAAAAGTGCCGGTGCACAGCACCACGGTATCGCCGAGAAAGCGCAGCCCCATCTGGGTGACGGCACCCGCCACCCGCTCGCCCTCAATGATCAAGTCATCAACGGGCTGCTGAAAAAGCCACAGGCTGTTCTGGTTTTCTATCTGACGGCGGATCGCTGCCCGGTACAGCACCCGGTCGGCCTGGGCGCGGGTGGCCCGCACCGCAGGACCCTTGCGAGCGTTGAGCACCCGGAACTGTATCCCCGCCTCGTCCGCCGCCAGCGCCATGGCACCGCCCAGCGCATCGACTTCGCGCACAAGGTGACTTTTGCCGATACCGCCGATGGCCGGGTTACAGGACATCTGCCCCAGGGTTTCCACGTTGTGGGTCAACAGCAAGGTCGAGACACCCATACGCGCAGCCGCCAGCGCGGCCTCGGTACCGGCATGGCCGCCGCCGATTACGATAACGCCAAAGCGATTGGGGAAGTCCACGGACCAAACCTCTGTCAGCGGGAAAAGGGGCGGGGATTATACGGCAGCCCGGATATTGTGCAAATTTTCGACGGCCCGGGGTTAATCAGAAAACCAAGCAGTACTTCTTACAAGCTATACAGTAAGGACTGTTATAAATACGTTAATTAGGGCGAGGCACGACTGTGGGCAAGTCCTTATTTGTTATTTATATCAACCACCTGCGCGATGCCAAGGGCTGAGGACAAACGCGGGACAGACCGTCCACAAGCTGCGCGCAAGCTGGGCATGGAAGCGCGACTTATCCCCGGCGCCAAACCCTGGTCAAATCACCTGTGGATAAACAAGTCTTTAACCCACACCCTGTCCACAGCAAGACCACAGCCAGGCTACACCTTGTTCAATACATGGTCGGGCATCCAGCGCAGTAATTTTTTGCGGAGCACAGAGAGCGTTACCGGCTTGCTGAGGTAATCATTCATGCCGGCCCGGAAGCAGCGCTCGCGGTCCTCCACCATGGCATTTGCCGTCACTGCAATGATGGGCAGCTGAGCGTAGGCCTGTGTGCTGGCGCGGATATAGCGCGTCGTCTCCAGACCGTCCATGCCCGGCATCTGGCAGTCCATAAGCACTAAATCCACCGGCGCTTCACTGAGCGCGTGTATTGCCGCACCACCGTCGTCTGCTGTCACCACCTGAGCCCCCAGGCTGGCCAGCATATTGGCCATCACCAGCTGATTCACCGGATTGTCCTCAACCACCAGAACCGTGAGCGCTGAGAAATCCTGTGTCTCGATCTCCTCCCCCGCGCCTGTTGTACTGGTGCCGGATTCACGCCATTCACCCTGCCACCGCACGCTGAAGGTCGAACCCTGGCCAGGTGTGCTTTGCAGCGCCACTTCGGCATCCATCAACACACACAACTGTCTGACCACCGCCAGACCCAAGCCGGAGCCGCCGAAACGGCGCTCGGTGGAGCCGTCCACCTGCTGGAAGGAATCAAAAATAGTCTGTTGCTTGTCGGCAGGAATGCCGATGCCGGTATCCGTCACTGCCATTCGCAATTGCAAGCGATCCGCTTCGATACCCAGTACCTCGGCCTCCAGACTCACAGAGCCCGCCGGCGTGAACTTGAGCGCATTGCCCAGCAGGTTGATGACAATCTGTCGGAACCGCGCTTCATCCGCCAGAATTTCCAGCGTCTGCAGCGCCGGATCAATGCACAGTTCAAATGCCAGACCTCGCCCTTCCGCATCAAAACGGAACCCGGCAAAACACTTTTCCAGCATGCCTGCCAGTGAAAACCAACGACTTTCGAGTTTGAGTTTGCCCTGCTCAATACGCGAAAAATCGAGAATATCGTTAACTACTGTCAACAGATGATGAGTGGACTCCCTGGCTATGTCAGCGTAGGTCCGCTGCTCCGCATCGAGTCTGGTTTTCGACAACAGCTCGAGCATGCCCAGCGCCCCATTCATCGGCGTTCGCAACTCATGGCTCATGGTCGCCAGAAATTCGCTCTTAGTGTGACTGGCCCGCTCCGCGGCGCGGCGGGCGCGGTCCAATTCCACCAGCTGCGCCTCCAGTGCCTGCTGCTGTTGCTGCAAACCCTCCGCCATATGATTGATGGCCTGTTGCAACTGCCCGACTTCGCCATCGGCGTGTTTCTCAATCCGAACATCCCGTTCACCATTGGCCATTCGCTTGGTGATTGCCGTGATCTGTGCAATCGAAACCGCCAAGCGGCGACTGATCCACACTGCAATCAGTACTGCCAGACTGAAAATCACACCGGCGATCACCGTGCTGACCGCAATAACCCAGGAGCGGCGCTGCTGCAGATAGTCACGGGACATTCTCAAGGCAATATGACCCAGTATCTGCTGCGTGTCAGCCGGGCCGATCAGACTGAAGGGCTGGCGCACCACGGGAAGCTCAACCACATCGAAACTGTCGCCCGGCCGCACTGCGCCGACGCTGGCAATGACTGCGCGATCGGGATCCTGTATCTGTGCGGATACCACGCCGTCCTGCAGAACCACCGTGGTGAGCAGTCTCTGCAACGTTTCCCTGTCACCAATGGCCAGTGCAAATTCCGCACTCAGTGCGAGTTGCTGTGCCAACAGCTCGCTGCGCTTCTGGTGCATAACCACCATATCTTCCAGCCGCGCATAAAGAAGGTAGCTCAGCAGTGCGGCGAACAGCAGCACGCAGGGCAACAGTGCAATCATCAGACATTGTCGCAGGATACTGCCGTGCAACAGGCGCTGTGCGGTAATCATGGGGAGTTCTCCAGCACGGCCCGCAACTGGCGAGCCAATTCGGCATCCGGCGCAGGATTCAGGCCCAGCGAACGCGCTACGGGGCGATTGACAGCAACTTGAAACAGACGTGGATACTGTGTGCGCGGCAGTGGATCCTGGTCCTGCAGCGCATTCACCATATCGATCAACTGATCGAGGTACTGACCAAACCGGGTATAACAGGAGGCAATGGCACCGGCGGCTACATAATTCTCGTCCGGACCAATGACCGCCTTTCGCTGGCGATAGGCTGTCAGCAACAGGGCGTGGGCAACGGATGGCTGATAAAAACGCGGTTGGTGCGGGATTAACAGAACATCGTAGGACAACATTGCGTTACTGAGCGCCTGCTGCCAATGGGCGCCCGTTTCGAGAACAATGCGGCTTACAGAGTCATCGGTCTGTTCAATCTGCGTGGTGACAATTGCGAGGTTTTCAGCTCTTGGGAAAAGTAATCCCACCAACGCAATCTGACGGTTGAGTGGCTGATCCAGCAGCAAGGCGTAACTGTTGTCGATTGCAGGCTGCCCACGAAGGGCATCGACACTGACATGAAACAGCAATACATGCCGGTAATGATGCTGATAGCGGCTCGCCCATGCCAGATGTTGATCGCCCATGGCTATCAACCATTGAGATTGCTGGTTCGGCTCGTCATTTACATCGAGCAATTGCAGATGGACATCGGCCTGCAGCTGGGAAGACATAAACTGCTTGATGTAGATACGTTGTGCAGGATCAACCAGCAGGTCAATCACCTGGGCACAGCTGGCGTCCGGCAGCCAGGCCGTAGCGATCAGCATGTACCAGATCAGGCGTTTCAATCCCTGTAATCCTTTCGCATTATTCCAAGCACTTTGCGTCGTGGTTCAGAAGCTGGTTTCCAGCGTGACATAGAACCGGGTGTCCTGTTTGTAGCGGTTGTCCTTGAATATATCGCCGTCGGTATCGTGGCGATGCTGTACGGTTGCAGCAAGCTGCCAGGCCCATGCCTGCCAATGCCAGTCCCGGGCCAGGCGAAGATCAATACGGCTGAAGGTATTGGTGTTGATGGGCTTGCTGTAGTAATGCGCGAGGCTGACGCGCCAGCGGGGCGAGAACTGATAGTCCATCAGCGCACTGTGCGAGTGATTGGGTGTAAAGTTCTTTTCCCGATTGGCCGAGGTCTCGCTGTCGATAGTGGCGTAGGTCGCGCGCAATCGCAGCCTGGGGTTTAGCTGCCAGTTGGCTTCAATTTCGTAGCCGCGTTGAGTGAGGCTATTGCTGTTTTCAACATCGAATGCCAGCAGGGCAAGGTTTTCACTGATCAGTTCGCTGTAACTGTCGTGAAAAATTTTAACATCGAGCTCCAGGCCCAGGCTTTGCCAATGGCCGTAATAGCCCACTTCCCGGCCTATGACTTCCTCGTTCTTGAGGTCAGGATTGCCTTGTGCTGTCACAATAAACTGTCCGCTGGTCTGACCGCCAGGCTGCGGGCGTAAATTGCGTGCGGTGTAAGTCCAGTTTGCGTGGGTTTCAAAAATATCGGGGGCGCGAATGGCCTTTGAAAATACAAAGCGCAAACTGTGGGTTGGTGCGATCAGGTAATTCAATGCAATACGCGGTGAAAAATTCTTGCCAACAGTCTGTTCGTATTCCTGGGTACCACCGAGGGTCGCGCTCAGCGCTTCAGTAATTGCAGCACGCATGGTGACAAATAACTGGTAGGCGTTGCGCTGCACCTGGCCGCCGTAATACGTGTCGGACTCTATCAATCTGCGATCAAGGTTGACGCCGTACACAAGCTGCCAGCCGTTATCAAAAAACCACTGGTCCTGAAGCTCTAAATCGATGCTTTTGCTGTCGACATCCTCATTGACATCGCCGCATACCAGGGGGGTGGCACTGACAATGCCAAGCAGGGAGGGCGCCAGGCAGGATACCCAGTCGGTCTCCTCCTCCTGTCCTTGAAGGTTCAGTTGCGCGGTGACACGGCGATTGGCTGAAACATGGCTCTCCAACCTGCTGGTAATGAAATAATCGTTGATGGTCTTTTTCGGCGCGTTGACCATGGTTTCGTCAAACAGGTCCTCGGTCACCTCACCCTGTTTGGCGCCGCCCTGCAGAGAAAAGGTGCTTGCAACGGTCTGACGCTGATAGTGAAACTGCAGAAATTCCAGATTTTTACTGTCGCGCCGATCCGCGCCGTCTTCGGTGACATCAAACCCGTGATCCCGGCGCGCGCTGGCGCTGATTCGCAGAAATCCGTCACCCAGGGGCTGCGAGGTGCTCGCATAATAGTCCTCCACACCGCCGTTGCCGCCGCGGGCCGATAAACGGTAGCGTGCGCTGTCGACGGGTGCCCGGGTGATGATATTGATCACGCCCAGAAACGCGTTGGCACCGTAGGCAGCAGTGTCCGCGCCGCGGACAACTTCAATGCGTTCAATGTCCTGTATCGCCAGCGGCAGGTCGGTCCAGTCGATGGTGGCGAGCCCCGGCTGATAGACGGAGCGGCCATCCACCAGCACCTGCATACGTCGGGAATCGCGGTAGTTGGTGCCGTGGTAGGCGACGGCATAGTTCCAGCCGTCGCGGGCGCCCACCGACATGCCCGGCACCAGTCGAAACAACTCCGGCAACTCGCGGATCCCGCTGGCGACGATCAGCTCGCTGTCCAGTACGGTGACGCTGGCAGGTACCTGGGTGCGCGGCAGATGCAGGCGTGCGGGAGTGAGGATATTTGGCAGGCTGGGGTTCACTTCACTGCTCACCGCCAGGCTGCAGCAGGTGGCGAGGGTCAGTATCACGGGGGTGATCGCGCGCTTCATGCTCTGGTTGGCCGCAGTGCTTGCCCGTCAGGCGAGGTGTCAGGGGACAGTCGTCCCGGATGGCTCGCTACGATAAACAGCGAGGCAGCTTCCCACAAGGCCAGGTTAGCGACGCTGGGCTTTGGGGAGAGGATTTATAGCGCAGGGCCTATTTTCCGATACAGAAACTCGAAAAAATCTCCCCCAGTAAATCGTCTGATGAAAAACGGCCGGTGATCTCGTCCAGGGCCAGTTGCGCGTAGCGCAGTTCCTCGGCCACCAGTTCGCCCGCGTGGTGGGTAAGCAGTTGGCTTTGGGCCTGCGCCAGGCTCCGATCGGCGCGGGCCAGCGCGTCGAGGTGCCGCCGGCGGGCACTGAAGCTGCCGGCGCTGGCATCCTCAAAGCCTACGACCGCCTTGAGATGCGCTTTCAGGGCATCAATCCCGTGACCGTCCCGGGCCGATACCCTGGCCACCGTCTGGCCGTCGCAGACACTGATGCCCGGTGGCTGGCCCGACAGATCGCACTTGTTGTGGATAACGAGGATATCAGTATCCCGCGACGGGCGTCGGGCGTCGGGCCACAACTGCTCCGGATCGGTGAGCGTGGTCTGGTGGCTGTCCACCACCAGCAGGATCAGATCGGCCTGGTCCAGTTGTTCCCAGGCGCGCTGCACGCCGATTTTTTCCACCGTATCGTCCGTGTCGCGCAGCCCCGCGGTGTCGATGATATGCACCGGGAGGCCGTCGAGCTGGATCCATTCCCGGAGCACATCGCGGGTGGTGCCCGGGACGTCGGTCACAATGGCCCGCTCGCCGCCGGCCAGAGCGTTCAGTAGGCTTGACTTGCCGGCGTTGGGTTTGCCGGCGATCACCAGGGTGATGCCTTCCCGCAACAGGCTGCCCTGGCGCGCGCGAGCCTGGGTGGCCTGCAGTTGCCGGCGCAGGCTGTCGAGTTCGCTGGCGACCCGTCCGTCGCTGAGGAAATCGATCTCTTCGTCGGGAAAATCGATGGCCGCTTCCACGTAGGTGCGCAGGCCGATGACCTGATCCACCAGCGCCTGCACATGGGCGCTGAAATCTCCCTGCAGGGAGCGCATGGCACTGCGCGCGGCCTGCTCGGACGCGCTGTCGATAAGGTCGGCAATGGCCTCGGCCTGGGCTAGATCAAGTTTGTCATTGAGATAGGCGCGCTCGGAGAACTCCCCCGGCCGGGCCAGGCGTGCGCCAAGTGCCAGACAGTTGCGCAGCAGAAGGTCCAGCACTACAGGCCCACCGTGGGCCTGCAGCTCGAAGACATCTTCGCCGGTAAAGGAATGCGGCGCCGGGAACCACAGGGCAATGCCTCTATCGATCAGCTCGCCTTCAGCGGACGAAAAGCTGCCGTAATGCGCATGGCGGGGTCGTGGCGTACGGCCCAGCACGCGCTGGCCGATGGCGAGAGCCAGGGGGCCGGAGATTCGCACAATGCCCACGCCGCCCCGGCCGGGGGGCGTGGCAATCGCGGCGATGGTATCCGAGGTGCTGTGAGCCATGGCTCAGGCCTTGGTGGCGGCCTTGGCTGCAGCCCCTTCGATGCGCCGCGTAATAATGTATTGCTGGGCAATCGACAGGATGTTGTTCACGACCCAGTACAGCACCAGCCCGGCGGGGAACCAGAGAAAGAAGAACGTGAAGATTACCGGCAGCCACTGCATGATCTTGGCCTGCATCGGATCCGGCGGTGGCGGGTTCAGCTTTTGCTGGATGAACATGGACGCGCCCATCAGCAGCGGGAGAATGAAATACGGATCCATGCTTGACAGATCGCGTATCCACAGAATCCACGGCGCGTGTCGCAATTCGATACTTTCCAGCAGCACCCAGTACAGTGCGATAAACACCGGCATCTGCACCAGAATAGGCAGGCACCCGCCCAGGGGATTGATCTTCTCCTTTTTATAGAGATTCATCATCTCCTGGGATTGCTTTTGCTTGTCGTCAGCGTAGCGCTCGCGCATCTCCATGAGCTTGGGTTGCACTCGGCGCATATTGGCCATGGATTTATAGGCAGTGGCGTTGAGCTGGAAGAACAGCAGTTTGACCATCAGGGTCACCAGGACGATGGCCCAGCCCCAATTGCCCACCACGCCATGGAACCAGGTCAACAAGGCAAATAAAGGCTGCGCGATCCACCATAGAAATCCGTAGTCAACGCTCAGTTCGAGGCCGGGAGAAATCTGCTCAAGGCGCTCCTGATCCTTGGGGCCCACATACAGTTTTACGGCGAATTCGCCCTGGGATTTGGGTGCGACGACCAGTCTGCCCGCAGTGAAGCCGATGATATTGGTGCCGTCGCGCATGTGCGCGGTGCGGTAGTTGTATTCGGCGTCCGGCGCGGGTATCCATGCCGACAGAAAGTAGTGCTGCAGCATGGCCACCCAGCCACCCTGCTGGGTCTTCTGGTATTTTTTCTCAGCGATGTCGGAAAAGCTGATTTTCTGAAACGGTTTGTCCGCACTGGTGGTTGCCGCGCCCAGGTAGGATGACATCCCCATTCCCATCCCCGATGACTGCACGCCGGGATCTTTGCTGCTGTCGCGATTGAGTTGGGCAAAGGGCGTGGCGGCGTAGGGCTCGTCGCTGGTGTTCTCGACGATATAGCGGACGTTGATCAGGTAGTCGCCGCGGGTGAACTCGAAGCGTTTGGTGATGCGCAGTCCATCCTGCTCGAACAGCAGATCGACCTGCAGTTGATCGGTGCCATCGGCCAGGCGATAGTCGGATTTGGCGCTGGTATAGGCGGCCCGCTGCTGTTTGGTGTCGGGGCCGCGTTCGCCGAGCAAACCACTCTGGGCGATATACGTGCGCGCATCGCCATTTTCCAGCAGCACAAACGGCACGTCCGAGTTATTGAGCTTTGCCAGATGCTGGGGCAGCGCCGCGAACACAACGTCACCCCCGCGGGTATCGATGCCGATCTCCAGGGTGTCGGTGGTCACCTTGACCAGGCGCTGGACTGCCACCGCTTCGGGGCGCGGCGCTTCGGCAGCCGGCAGTGTCGGCAGATCCTCGTTGGCCGGGGCAGCCGGTGGGATCTCGACGTTTGGCATTGCTTCGGCGTCGGCCGGGCGGTCGCGTTGGGTCTGATAACGGGAGGCGGTCGCCGAATCCTTGTGTTGATCCTGGAACTGCACCCACTCGGTCAGCAGCATGAAGGAGAGCAGCGCGATAGCGCCGATCAGCAGGTAGCGTTGCAGATCCATAAGCCAGTGTTACTCGATGTCTTTTGCGGAGTTGTCGGGAATATCAGGGACCGGGTCCAGGCCCCCCTCGCACCAGGGATGGCATCTTAACAGGCGGCGCGCGGCTAACCAGCTTCCGCGACAGCTGCCGAAGCGCTGGATTGCCTGTACGGCATATTCCGAGCAGGTCGGATGAAACCGGCAATGGGGCCCCAACAATGGGCTGATACACCATTGATAGCCGCGCAACAGGCCGATGAACAGGGCCTTCATGCCGGGCTGTCCTGCTGAATGCGGCGCTCGGCTTTGGCAGCCAACTGTTGAAACAGCTGCTGCAGTTGCCGGTGCAGGGTTGCATGGTCCAGGTTTGCGACGCCCTTGCGCCCCAGCACAATGATATCCACGGGGGGCAGGGTTGCGGCCACGTGGCGGAACTGTTCGCGACTGATACGTTTTACGCGGTTACGGTCCACTGCGCGCCTGGCATGCTTGCGGCCAATGACCAGTCCCAGGCGCGCTGCCGGGCGATCCGAAGGGGTGGCGAGCAGCAGCAGTTCCGGGGTTGAGACCTTGAACACCGCGCGGTCGAACACCGGCTGGTAATCAGCCGCTGTGAGCAGGCGCTGGGATTTATCGAAACCTGAGGGGACCATCGCCGAAGGGGGCGGTGTCGGCTGCTCGGACATAATGGCGGCTGCCCTGGTGGCGGGGCTCACGATCATCAGTGTGGGTACGCGCTGCGCCCTCCCCCAGCTGCTGGCCGTCGCGGCGCCGGCAGGGCGTCCACCCGCCGGTCATCACTGGTATCCAGGAATAACGGCCCACCGTCACAATCACGCCACTGTCGGGCAACGGCGCTCTCGTGTGCTTGCGGGCCGGAAAACCTTACGCAGAGAGACGCTTGCGGCCTTTGGCGCGGCGGCGGGCCAGGACCTTGCGGCCGTTGACAGTGGCCATGCGGGCACGGAAGCCGTGGTTGCGCTTGCGCTTGATATTGCTGGGCTGAAAAGTGCGTTTCATGATGCTGGTCACCGCTAGGGCCCACCGGGAGTCGGGGGCTTAAACAGGGCCGCGCATTCTAGGGGATTTGCCGGGCTGGCGCAACGCAGGATTCAGTACCGTGTTATCCACAGGTTTGTGGATAGGTTATTCACAATTATTACGCGATTGGAAAGATTCGCCAGGTATCAATGACATGTTTTTTAACCCTTTGAAAATATTGGGAATACCTGACTCATTCGAGCAGGCTAAGCATGTGGATAACCGTGTTCAGCGAGGGTACAATGCGCGCCTGGCGCTGCAGTGGCAGCGAAATGGCAGTACAGGAATGGCATCGAAGGCCGCATAAGGGCGTGAGTGGAAGGTCTTAATAAAGGCCCTGATAAAAAGCATCAAAGGTCAGCCCGTCGCCAGCCCGAAGGTATCCCGGCCAACTGATAACGCGATTAGTGGGATACCGGCGTCATGCTGGCGATCGACAAGTGAGCCTCTATTTATTATCCATGACTATGAGTAGGTCCCTGGGGAACAGTTTGCCGGAATCAGCCTGGAACAGATGCATGGATTACCTTCAGGATGAACTGCCAGCCCAGCAGTTCAATACCTGGATACGTCCCCTGCAAGCCGAGATCAACGGCGGCGATCTGCGTCTGTTGGCGCCCAACCGCTTTGTCAAAGATTGGGTCAACGACAAGTTTTTGGCCCGTATCCGTCAACTGCTCGATGAAGCGGGTGCAGAGCGCGGCATCAATGTTGTGGTCGATGTCGGCTTGCGCCATGCAGTGGCTCAGCCGCAGCGACCGGTGGCGACCGGCCCGAGCACTGCACCGCCGGCGGCAAGACCCGCGCGGACGGTAGTGGAAGGCAGTGTGCGCCACGAGAGCTTTCTGATCGAAAGCTACAGTTTCGATACCTTCGTGGAAGGCAAGTCCAATCAGCTGGCGCTGGCCGCGGCCCACCAGATAGCCGAGAACCCCGGCGGCTCCTATAACCCCCTTTTCCTCTATGGTGGCGTGGGCCTGGGCAAGACCCATTTGATGCATGCGGTGGGCAACCACCTGATCGCCAACAAGCCCGATGCCAAGGTGGTCTACCTGCATTCCGAGCGCTTTGTCGCCGATATGGTGAAGGCGCTGCAGCTCAACGCCATCAACGAATTCAAGCGCTTTTACCGGTCGGTGGATGCGCTGCTGATCGATGATATCCAGTTCTTCGCCGGCAAGGAGCGCTCCCAAGAGGAGTTTTTCCATACCTTCAATGCGCTGCTGGAGGGTGGCCAGCAGATGATCCTCACCTGTGATCGCTACCCCAAGGAGATCAACGGGCTGGAGGAGCGCCTCAAATCGCGGTTTGGCTGGGGGTTGACCGTCGCCGTGGAGCCGCCGGAGCTGGAAACGCGGGTCGCCATCCTGATGAAGAAGGCGGAGCAAAGCGGCGTTGAACTGCCCCCCGACGCTGCGTTTTTTATTGCCCAGCGCGTGCGCTCCAATGTCCGTGAGCTAGAAGGCGCGCTGAAAAGAGTGATAGCGAGCGCTCACTTCACTGCCCGGCGAATCGATATTCCGTTGATCAAGGATTCGCTCAAGGATCTGCTGGCGCTGCAGGACAGGCAGGTCAGTCTGGACAATATCCAGCGCACGGTGGCGGAGTACTACAAGATCAAGATGGCGGACCTGATGTCCAAGCGGCGCAACCGCTCGGTCGCCCGCCCCCGCCAGGTGGCGATGGCGCTCTCCAAGGAGCTAACCAACCACAGCCTGCCGGAAATTGGTGACAGTTTCGGTGGTCGCGACCACACCACCGTGCTGCACGCCTGTCGCAAGGTCAAGGAGCTGCGCGAGGCCGATGCGGATATCCGCGAAGACTACCAGAACCTGTTGCGCTCCCTGACCACCTGATTGCAATAATCGTTTACAGTCAAGCTTTTGCCGCCTCAACCCTGATGAGACCCAGGACATGAAATTTTCCGTAGCCCGCGATGCCCTGTTGAAGCCGCTCAATCTCGCCGCCGGTGTGGTGGAGCGACGCCAGACATTGCCCATACTTGCCAACGTACTCCTGGAGCTCGAAGGCAAATCCCTGTCCATAACCGGCACAGATCTCGAGGTGGAACTGGTCGCGCGACTGGAACTGGCTGAGCCCGCCTGCAGTGACGGCCGCTTGACCGTCCCGGCGCGCAAGCTGGTCGACATCTGCAAGTCCCTGCCGGAAGGCAGCGAGCTACAGTTTTCCGGCGAAGAGGACCGCTTGGTGATCCGCTCCGGTCGCAGCCGATTTGCCCTGTCGACGCTGAGCGCCAGCGACTTCCCTACCGTGGAAGACAGCAAAGACGGGCAGCCGTTGACGGTTAAGCAGGGGGATTTGCGACGCTTGATCGACCGCACCAGTTTCGCTATGGCGCAGCAGGACGTGCGTTACTACCTGAACGGGATGCTGTGGGAAGTGGGGCCGCAGATGCTGCGCCTGGTGGCCACTGACGGTCATCGCCTGGCGCTTTGCACGCTGGAGGGCAGCTTCCCGGTGGAGGCGGCGCGCCAGGTGATCCTGCCGCGCAAAGGCGTCGTCGAGTTGTCACGGCTGCTGACCCAGGAAGACGGTGATGTGGAGCTGATTATTGGCAGCCACCATTTGCGTGCCAATACCGGGCCTTTCACCTTTGTATCCAAGCTGGTGGATGGCAAGTTCCCGGATTATGAGCGGGTGCTGCCCAAGGCCAGCACGAAGACCCTGTTCGGGGTGCGAGAGGATCTGCGCCACGCCTTCGGGCGTACTGCCATACTGTCCAATGAGAAATACCGCGGGATCCGGCTGGTGCTGACCGACGACAGCCTGCAGATAGTCGCGACCAATCCCGAGCAGGAAGAAGCCGAGGAGACCGTAGCGGTTGAATATCAGGGCGAACGGCTCGAGATTGGCTTCAATGTCAGCTATCTGCTGGATGTGCTCAATGTTCTGTCCGATACGCGGGTCAAGTTTTCTCTGTCCGACGCCAACAGCAGCGCGTTGATAGAAGAGGCCGAAACCGGCGACTCGGTATACGTGGTCATGCCGATGCGGCTGTAGGCCTGGCATGACCAGAACAAGGCGCCGCCCTGCCCTGCTATCTTTTTGCTAGCCCGCTATCGTGCGCCTCGATCAGTTACAGCTCACCAATTTTCGCGTCTTCGACCGGCTCAGTGTGCAGGGCTTCGCCAGACTGAATGTGCTCCATGGCGCCAACGGCAGCGGCAAGTCCAGTCTGCTGGAAGCGCTCTATCTGTTGAGTCTTGGGCGCTCCTTCCGCACCCATGATCCCAAGGCCATGATTCGCGACGGCGCTGCGGCCTGCACGGTGTCTGGCGTTTTTCTGGACAGCAACGGCCCACTGAGTGTCGGGGTCGAGCGCTATCGCAGCGAAGCCAAGCCCCGTGTGCGGGTGAACGGCGAGAGCCAGACACGGCTTAGCGCCCTTGCCCAGCGCGTGCCCATGCGGGTGCTCGATTCACAGAGCCTGGAATTTATCGCCTCAGGTCCCGGCGCGCGCCGCAGTTTTTTGGATTGGGGTGTGTTCCACGTGGAACACGCGTTTCAGCACCACTGGCAAGCCGCGCGCCACGCCCTCAAGCAGCGCAATGCGCTACTGAGAAGTGGTAGAATCAACGCCGTTGAGCTCGGTGCGTGGGAGCATCGCCTGGCACAAGAGGCGGCGATACTCGACGACTACCGGGCGGCGTTTTGTGAGACCTTGGTGGGACTTACCGCTACGCTGCTCTCTGAGCTGTCTCCGGTGCTGGCCGCACAGGAGCCTGCACTTGCCTATCGTCGCGGGTGGCCTGCGGATCGTTCGCTGACGGATGTGCTTGCGCAGCATAGACAAAGCGATGTCGCGCTCGGGCACACGCAGCTGGGTCCCCACCGCGCTGACCTGCGGGTCACCGTGCACGGTCGGAAGGCGCAGGATGCGCTGTCCAGGGGCCAGCAGAAGCTGCTGGCAGTTGCTTTGTATCTGGCGCAGATACAACTGGTGGAGCGCCATAGCGGGAAGCCGCTGATCGTGCTGGTGGATGACCTGGCGGCAGAGTTGGACCGGGAGCACCGGACCGCGGTGATTCGCAGTCTTTCAGCACAAGGTGATGATCGCCAACTGTTTATCAGTGGCACCGATATTGAATTGCTGGCGGCCGATCTGGCTGCCGCCGGCAACGAAGAAGCCAGGTTGTTCCACGTGGAACATGGCCAGGTGACCCCGCAGAAAGATAATGCTGTTATTTTTTAAAAAAGCGAAGCGAATATGACCGACGAAAAGCAGGATACGAAAGCGTACGACTCCTCCAGTATCAAAGTCTTGAAAGGCCTGGATGCGGTGCGCAAGCGCCCCGGCATGTACATAGGCGACACGGATGATGGCACCGGGCTGCACCATATGGTGTTCGAGCTCGTCGACAATTCCATCGATGAGGCGCTGGCAGGCCATTGCAGCGAGATCCTGGTTACCATACATCCGGACGAGTCAGTCACCGTGTCCGACAATGGTCGAGGCGTTCCCACCGAGATGCATGAGGAGGGCGTGTCTGCTGCCGAAGTCATCATGACCGTTTTGCATGCCGGCGGTAAGTTCGACGACAACACCTATAAGGTGTCCGGTGGCCTCCATGGTGTTGGGGTTTCCGTCGTTAACGCCTTGTCGGAGGAGCTAAAGCTCACCATACGGCGTGGTGGCAAGGTCCACGAGCAGATCTACCGCCATGGCGTGCCACAGGCGCCACTGACAGTGGTCGGCGAGACCACCACGACGGGTACTGCAGTGCGATTCAAGCCGTCTGCGGAGACGTTTACCAATATCGAGTACCACTTCGATTACTTGGCCAAGCGGCTGCGGGAACTGGCGTTTTTGAATTCCGGTGTTGCGATTCTGCTGAAAGATGAGCGCAGCGGTGAAAACGAGCGCTTCTACTACGAAGGAGGTCTGAAGGCCTTCGTGGCCTACCTCAACCAGAACAAAACCCCCGTCAATCAGGTCTTTCACTTCAACCATCAGACCGACACCGGTATTGGTGTCGAGGTGGCGCTGCAGTGGAACGACGGCTTTCAGGAAAACCTCTACTGCTACACCAACAATATCCCCCAGCGGGACGGAGGTTCACACCTCATAGGCTTTCGCGCGGCGCTGACCCGCTCTCTGAACAACTATATCGAGCAGGAAGGTCTGGCTAAAAAGGCCAAAATCAGTACCACCGGCGATGACGCCCGCGAAGGCCTGACCGCCGTCGTGTCCGTCAAAGTCCCCGACCCCAAGTTCTCCTCCCAAACCAAAGACAAACTCGTGTCTTCGGAGGTTCGACCCGCTGTCGAACAGGCCATGAACCAGGCCTTCGGCGAGTACCTGCTGGAAAACCCCAACGAAGCCAAAGTCGTTGTAGGCAAGATGCTGGACGCCGCCCGCGCCCGTGAAGCAGCGCGCAAAGCCCGGGAAATGACACGCCGCAAGGGCGCGCTGGATATCGCCGGCCTGCCCGGCAAGCTGGCGGACTGCCAGGAAAAGGACCCCGCCCTCTCGGAGCTCTACCTCGTGGAGGGCGATTCAGCCGGTGGCTCCGCTAAACAGGGTCGCGACCGCCGCACCCAAGCAATCCTGCCTCTGAAAGGTAAAATCCTTAATGTCGAAAAAGCCCGCTTCGACAAAATGCTGTCCTCCCAGGAGATCGGCACGTTGGTAACCGCTCTGGGCTGCGGAATAGGCAAGGATGAGTTCAATCCGGACCGTTTGCGGTACCACTACATCATTATCATGACTGACGCCGACGTGGACGGCTCCCATATCCGCACCCTGCTGCTGACGTTTTTCTTCCGCCAGATGCCGGAACTGGTGGAGCGCGGCCATATCTATATCGCCCAGCCACCGCTGTACAAGATTACCCGTGGCAAACAGCAGACCTATCTCAAGGACGATGAGGCCCTCAGCCAGTACCTGACTGACTCCGCACTGGAAAACGCCTCGCTGCATGTGAATGCCGACGCGCCTGGCATCAGCGGTACGGCGTTGGATCAGTTGGTGGTGGATTACCGTCGCGTTATGGCCACCATCAAACGGCTGAGCCGCCTGTATCCCGAGGATGTACTCAGGGAGATGATTTACCTGCCCCAATTGAGCGTTGAGCAACTCGCCGACCAGCAAACGGTACAGGCCTGGGTCGACGTGCTGACTACTAAACTGGACGCAGGCATAGCCAACCGCAACCGCTACCTGATCACGCTGGGTGAGGACACCGAACGCCATCTTTTCCTGCCCCATATCGAAGTGATTGCGCATGGAGTGAGCGATCACTATCAGTTCAGCCACGATTTCTTCGCCTCCAACGAGTACCGCAGCCTGTTGGCCCTGGGCGAGCAACTCGACGGGCTGTTGGAAGAAGGGGCTTTCGTCCAGCGCGGTGAACGCCGTCAGGCCGTGAGCACGTTCGCCGAGGCCCTCAACTGGTTGATGGCACAGGCCGAGCGCGGCTATGGCATCCAGCGCTACAAGGGTCTGGGGGAAATGAATCCCGAACAGCTCTGGGAAACCACCATGGACCCCGCCAGCCGCCGCATGCTGCGCGTCACCGTGGAAGACGCGATCGCCGCCGACCAGATATTCACTACCCTGATGGGCGATGCAGTCGAGCCCCGCCGCGCATTTATAGAAACGAATGCCCTTAAAGTTGCGAATCTGGATGTGTGATATCCGTTTTGTGTCGTTGTGCAGTTGCATCGCGATAAAATGTCGCCGGTTCACGGGTTTTGGTTAAAAATCAAACACTTACAGACATGCCGCGCGTTGAGCAACAGGGTTTGGGGCGCATCGTCCGCACCATGGAAGCACGGGCTACCGGGCATTTTCACGAGGTGCTGGTCATGAAAGCGAGTTGTCTATGTGGTGGTGTCAGGTTTGAGATTGATGGTGAATTCCAATACGCGGGCTATTGCCACTGCAGCGAGTGCCAGAAGTTTTCCGGCTCGGCCAATTCGGCTTTCGGTGGTTTGCGTAAAGAACAGCTGAGCGTGGTGCAGGGCCAGGCGCTGATGCGTTACTACGTCAAGTACCCCGGCTCGCATGTCGCATTTTGCGGCCGCTGTGGATCCTGTCTGCTCAATGAAAAAATCGCGTGGGAAACAACGAATATCCGCCTGGGATTGCTCGATGACCCAACAGCGGTGGCGCCCAGCTTTCATGTGTATGTGGGCTCCAAAGCCCCCTGGCATCACTGGCAGGATGATCTGCCCAAATTTGATGAGTTACCTGATCAGCCACTGACTTAGCGGGCCAGGCAGAGTGCTCGCGGACTTGCTCAGATAATGCGAGCCGCCCTCGCGGCCAGGTAGAGAAGAATCGCACCTGACGCGAACACCGTGATGCGCTCCGCTTCCCTTTCCAATGCGTGATTATCGAACCGAATCGGCCCGACGGCGCACCAGCTACGCAGCAAGAGCCGGCGCGGGGCCAGGAAACGATGGAATCGCAGATTCCATGGCCCCGGCGATACCGGCAATAAAAGGCGCCCCCCAGCAATCCGCGACGCCGGGCGTCACGGCGCCGTTTTTCTCTGGACTTGCACGGGCGGTCAGTTTTATGGTCGCCTGAGGACCCCACTGCCCAGGACACCGCCATGGCAACGCATCACGCATCCCCCTTTGAAATCGTCGATCTTGAGAGCTGGGCCGATGATCTCCCCAGGGAAAAGACCAAGGTCGTTGCCAAGACACCGGACATGGAACTGGCGCGGCTGGTTATCGGCGCCGGCGAGCGGTTTCCGGATCACCGGGTGACCGGGCCTATTGTTGTGCATTGCGTGGAAGGCGAGATCGAGTTCAGCGCCGGCGACGAGACAAAAACGCTAAAGACGAATCAACTGTTGTATCTGCAGCCCGGCGTGCCCCACTCGCTGCGTGGCATAAAAGCTTCGGTGGTGTTGCTGACGATCGTTTTCAAGCACTGACCCGCCACGCCTGCTGGGTCTGGCAAAGCACAGATCGGTGGGTCACGTGAGGTATTAAGCGGCGTGCCAGCCGGTGGATCAACAGATGACTATCGAACACACCTATAACTTCAAACGCATGAGTGAGCGGGTTGATACCGCGGGCGCACTGAATGAAACCATCCTCAGGCAACTGGGGGATTACGGTTATCAGGTCGTGATCAACCTGCTTCCCGATAGCAGTGACCATGCCGTAGACGCAGAGGCGTCGCTCGTGTGCGAGCAGGGCATTGTCTATGAATATATTCCTGTCGACTTTTCAGCGCCATCCCGGGATGACTACGCACAGTTTTCAAAGCTTCTTTCGCTTTATTCAAGCCGGAAGGTGCTGGCACATTGTGCGGCGAACTACCGGGTTTCCGCGTTTTACGCGCTCCATGCCTACCAGCAGCTTGGTTGGACACAGGATCAGGTTCATGGACTGATTGACGCGTTATGGACGCTTTCACCTCTCGATCAGAACCCCGCCTGGGCAGCGCTTGTCTCTGACATTCTGGCTGCGCCCAGGCCAGCCTGACCAATCCACACTCACGCCTTTTTTTTCCGGATCTTTTTCCGGATCGCAACAGGTCTGCTCTAGCTCGGCAGCCGTTACTATAGTGGCGCGGGCGTTTGCGGCCGCGGTTCCCGTGTTCAGGACGGAAAGGATATTCAATGCCCGATCAGCCCGCTGAATTCACCGATCATTCCCGCGCAAACCCGGATGCTCAGGTGACCGCTGCGCTCAGCCTGCGCGAACTGTGGTTGTGCGAAGCGCTGCGTCTGCGCGAAGCGCAGGCCGGTCCGCTGGACGACAGCGAAGCCGCGCGTCGAGCCCGCGCCGACGGCGGCAGTTTTCAGCAGCGCATTGTCCGTCGCGCTGAGCTGCTGGGCCGTCGTGATGGCCAGTGGCAGGCCTTGCAGCACTGGCTGCAGGGCGCGCAGCTGGCGCTGCTTGTGCTGTTGTTATTGGCTGCAGTGACAGGCATCGCCCTGGCGTTTGCCGCCGTCGGCGACAACCAGCGCCCGGTGAATGTGTTCTGGGCGCTGGGCGGTTTGCTCGGGCTCAACCTGGTGACGCTGGTTGCCTGGCTGATGAGCCTGGTGCTGAGCGGCGACCACACCGCGGCGCTGGGCCGCCTGTGGCTGTGGCTCAGCGAAAAACTGGCCCGCGATGCCCGGGCAGCACAGCTCGCACCGGCCCTGTTGTTACTCCTGCAGCGTCGTCGTCTGGGACGCTGGGGTTTGGGCCTGTTGTCCCATGGCACCTGGACGCTGGTGATGGCCACTGCCCTACTCACTCTGCTGGCGATGTTTGCCACGCGCCGTTATGACTTTGTGTGGGAAACCACGATTCTCAGCAGCGATACGTTTATTGCGCTGACCCAGATGCTGGGCAGCCTGCCTGCCTGGCTGGGTTTTGATCAGCCGGGCGCCGGGCTGATACGCGCCAGTGGCGATGGTCCTTTGGCGAGCGAAGTGGCGCGCCAGGGTTGGGCGGCGTGGCTGGTCGGTGTCCTGCTGATCTACGGCCTGCTACCGCGACTGGTGCTGATGGCCTGGTGCGGATGGCGCTGGCGGCGCGGCCTTGCTCGTCTCGAGCTGGATCTGCAGCTGCCGGGCTACCGGCTTCTGCGGGAGCGCCTGTTGCCGGGCAGCGAGCGGCTGGGTGTATCGGACGCCGCGCCGGACGGCGTGTACCAGCCACGGGTCGACCATGGTGAGCTGGCGAGCCAGGGCAGGCTGCTGGCGGCCGTTGAACTGGACGGCCGTCGCCCGTGGCCACCGCCCCTGCCCGAGGGTATTGCCGATGGGGGCGTGATCGACAGCCGTGAGCAGCGCCAACAACTGCTGGACGAGCTGAGCCGCGCGCCGGTGCAGCGCCTGCTGATTGCCTGCGATCCGCGCCGCTCGCCGGACCGCGGCACCCTGGCGTTGCTGGCAGAGCTGGCCGGCTATGCCGGCGCGACGCGTATCTGGTTGCTGCCCGCGCCCCCCGGCGAGCAGTTGGACGCCAACCGCCTGGCCGACTGGCATGCGGCGCTGGAGAACCTGGACCTTCCGGTCGCGGACAGCCAGCCCCTCGCCTGGCTGGAGACTGACCATGCGTGATGTGCTCAACGAACTGACGCGCAGGCCGGCCGCCAAGGCGTTGACGCTGGCGGTGGTGGGCCATACCAACGTAGGCAAGACCTCGTTGCTGCGCACGCTCACCCGCGACGTCGGCTTCGGCAACGTGTCACACCGCCCCGGCACGACCCGGCATGTCGAGGGCGCACGGCTGTCGGTGGATGGCGAAGGGCTTTTGGAACTGTACGACACCCCCGGTCTGGAGGACGCGATCGCCCTGCTCGATTATCTGGAGCGTCTGGATCGACCCGGTGAGCGGCTGGATGGTCCGGCGCGGCTGGGGCGTTTTCTCGATGGCAGTGAAGCGCGCCACCGTTTTGAGCAGGAGGCCAAGGTCCTGCGCCAGCTGCTGGCGTCGGATGCCGGGCTGTATGTCATCGACGCCCGGGAGCCGGTGCTGGCCAAATACCGCGACGAGCTGGCGGTGCTGGCGATGTGCGGCCGGCCGCTGCTGCCGGTGCTCAATTTTGTTGCCGGTGACGGCCACCGCGAGCAGGACTGGCGCGACGCACTGGCGCGCCTGGGGCTCCATGCGCTGGTGTGCTTCGACAGCGTGGCGCCGCCGCTGGATGGCGAGCGCCGCCTGTACGAAAGCCTGGCCCTGCTGCTGGAAAAATCCCGTCCGCAACTGCAGCGCCTGATTGACGATCTCCAGGCGCAGCGCCTGGCGCGTGCCGAAGCCGGCGCGCGTTTGATCGCCGAACTGCTGATTGACTGCGCGGCCTGCCGCTACAGTGTGGAGGACGACAGTGCGATTCACGAATTGCACGAGGTTGTCCGGCAACGGGAACAGCGGTGTGTCGAGGCACTGTTGACGCTCTACGCGTTTCGCCGTGACGACGCCCGCGCCGGCGATCTGCCGCTGCTGGACGGGCGCTGGGACCACGACCTGTTCAACCCCGAAACCCTGCGTCAACTGGGCGTAAAGATTGGCGGAGGTGTGGCGGCGGGCGCGGCGACGGGCGCCGGTATCGATATGCTGGTGGGTGGCATCACCCTGGGTAGCGCCGCTGCTCTTGGCGCCATCATCGGTGGCAGTGCCCAGACCCTGCGCAACTACGGCGCGCGCCTCAAGGGAAAAATTCAGGGCCGGCGTGAGCTGACTGTGGACGACGCGGTATTGCGCCTGCTCGCCCTGCGCCAGCAGAGCCTGCTGCGCGCTCTGGACGCCCGCGGCCACGCAGCACAGGAAGCGATTGAATTACCGCCGCCACAGGAAGCGCTGTGGCGGGAAGGCAAGTTGCCGGCGCCACTGCGCAAGGCGCGCGCCCATCCGGGCTGGTCGACCCTCAATCCCGGCGTCCGCCTGCAGCAGGCCCAGCGCAGCGAGCAGGTGGCGCTGCTGAGCCAGAGTCTGCAGGGCGTGAAGCCGGAGGCGTGATCAACGCCGGTGGCAGCGCCTCACTGCAGATCGGCAAGTGCGACGACGCGGGTGCGAATCGGCGGCTTGTCCACGGCTTCCACATAGCGCAACAACATGGCGCCGCAGCGGTGACCGGCGGTAGCCAGCCAGTTGGGGTAGTTGGCGCCCGGGTCTTCTTCACTGACCACGATGCGCACGCTGCCGTCGTCACTGAGCACCGCGCCGTGCTTGTTGAGGTGTATCCGGTGGTAGCGGTAATCCAGCGATTCCATCCAGTAATTGGATATCTGCAGGTTCCAGGTGCGGCACTGTTTGGGCGGCGTGAACTCCACCACCAGCGCCTGGTCCGGCTCCAGCTTCCAGTAGCTGTTGTGGTAGTAGATAGCGGGGTCGCCCCCGGCGCGCATGCAGAAGTCCTGGTCATTGGGCGGCAACTGGTTGATATGTGCCGAGAACACCTGCATCCACTGATGAAACAGCCCGGCGGTACCGCTGACAAAGGGCACTACACCCTGCAGTTTTCCGGCAAATTCGGCCGGGTCGAGAATCGCGCTGCCCTGTGGGTTGAGGCACTCAATGGACAGCTCTGCCGCCTGTTCGGTGGTGCGGTCCTTGAAGGTCTGGCGCACCAACAGGCTGTCGGACGCCTCGCTCATCGGCAGCCAGTTGCCCGGGTATTTTTTGGCTGACACGATCAGCTCAAAATTGCCGTCGCTGTCGATCTCAAGCTCTTCAATCTCCACATGCCCGGTGGCGACCATGTCGCCCTGCCCCACGTAAGAGCCGGCCTTGGATTCTATGCTGAGGTAATCCACGCTGCCGCGGTTGCCGCGAATACGGTATTCCCGCCGGCCGTCCACTGCGCAGTTGTAATAGATGTTGTCGGGATTGTCGTTGCCGATTTTCGCCGTTTCGTGGGACAGGGAGTAAAACTGGGGATGTTCCGGATCGCTGAACTCGATCTGTTTTTCCAGGCCCAGTCGCAGCAGACGGGTCAGGTAGCGATACCCCTCCGCGCGGGTCAGCGGATCGGTGGGAACGCCCGGGGCCAGAATCTGATTGCCGGCCTCCTTCAGGCTGTCGCAGAAGTCATTCCAGAGCTCACCGCTCAGTAACCGCTGTTCCAAAGACGTTTGTGCCATGGGCTTTACTCCTTTTATTTACGGCCTTCACCGTAGCAAGTCGCGCTGCAAAGCGCATCACCCTAACGGATGCTATTAGCGGACCCGCGCCCGCCGGGCGCCGCCATCACCGCCGGGCCCCGTCGCTGCCCGGCATCAGAGGTTGGTGTACGGGCTGACCACCTGTTCCTCGAGGATAATGCCCATTTCCTCGGCATAGGCATCCCACAGCGCCACTAGCGCTGCCAGCTTCTGCGGATTGGTGGCGGCGAGGTCTTCGCGCTCGCCGGGGTCCCGGGCGAGATTGAACAGCGCCCAGCGACCGGGGCCGTTGGGCTCGCTCAGGTAGGTCGCTTTCCAGTCGCCCTGGCGCAGTGCGCGCTGACCGAACAGTTCCCAGCCGACGGCGTCGGAGTCGCTGTGCACCGGCCCGGCGTCGCCGGTCAGCAGTGGCAGCAATGACTTGCCCCGCACGGGTTCGATTTTGCCGCCCGGTTTCGCGGGGTGCTGTGCGCCCGCCATCTCCAGAAAGGTGGGCACCAGGTCCATTGCGGTCGCAAAGCGGCGGTCGGTGCCACCGGCGTTGACGAAGCCCGGGTAGCGAATGATCGTGGGGCTCATCAGGCCGCCTTCGGCGGTGGTGGACTTGTACAGGCGATATGGCGCACTGGCGGCCTGGGCCCAGTTGGGGCCGTAGGCCAGCATGGAATCGGCGCTGCCCCAATCTTCGAACGCGCCTTCTTCCAGCGGTGCGAAATCATCGACCTTTGCCAGCATCCCGGCGAGCGTGTCCGGTGCGGCGCCGTTGTCAGACAGGAAGATAACAACGGTGTTGTCGAGACGGCCATCGTCGCGCAAGGCCTGGATCACGCGGCCGATATTCCAGTCCATGCGGTCCACCATGGCGGCGTAGATTTCCATTTTCCGCGATTGCCGCCTGCGCTCCTCGTCGCTCAGGCTTTCCCAGTCGCGGAGCGTGGCGGGCAGCGACAGATCGGCGTTGGCGGGCAGCAGGCCCAGCGCCTGTTGGCGTGCGAGGCGTTTTTTGAGGAGAACCTCCCAGCCCTGATCGTAGTGGCCCTTGTACTTGGCGATGGTTTCCGCCGGTGCGTGCAAAGGCCAGTGGGGCGCGGTGAAGGGCAGGTATGCAAAGAAGGGCTGTTGGCGGTCTTCACCGAGAAACTGCACCAGTTTGTCGGTGAAGTAGTCGGAGGAATAGAAGTCCTCGGGCAGGCTGACCTTCCTGCCGTCCTCGGTATAGTTCGCGCCGCCCATTTCCGCCGGCGGCAGTCCCGGCTTGCCGAAATGGTTGTGGCCGCCTTCGCGCAGCGTAAACACCCGGCTGAAGCCGCGTGCGTAGGGATCTGTTGCATCCGTTGCGCCCAGATGCCACTTGCCGCTCATCACGGTGCGATAGCCGTTGTTGCTGAGCACCTCGGCAATGGTGACGACCCGGTCGTTGAGGTGTCCCTCATAGCCGGGCTTGCCGCGTTGCGATGGCGTGATCAACTCCTTCATATTGGCGATGCCGGCGAGGTGGTGATCGGTGCCGGTCAGCAACATGGAGCGGGTCGGTGAACAGGTGGAGGCGACATGAAAGCCCGTCATGCGCAGGCCTTCGGCGGCCAGCTGGTCGAGGTTGGGGGTCTCGATCTCGCCACCAAAGCTGCCGATGTCGGAGTAGCCCAGGTCATCGGCGAGTATTACCAGAAAGTTGGGCGGCGCTGCCGATGCACTTGAGGCGCCGGCATGCGCCAGGCCGGTCAACACGGCACCGAACAACAGGGTGTAAAGCATGGACCGGTGAATCGCTGACATAAGGGTTCCTTTCGGTGGAATCACATTACACGCCAAAGCGCTGTTGCACATGGCGACGGCGTTGTAGCGCGTCCCGGCGCTTGGCGTAGTCCGGCGACGACGTCCGCAGGGTATGCCCCAATACGGTGCGCGCATTATCAACAGCAAAGCGCCGGCTATCCATGGCCGGCGCTGGCGGGCGATCGCCATGTTCAGAACTCGTAACTCAGGTCGACGCCGTAGCTACGCGGTTCACCCCAGGCGCGGTAAGTGCCAAAGCCCGGTGCGTTCAGGAAGGAGTACTCCTTGTCCTCCAGATTGCGACCCCACAATGCGACCTTGAAAACGCCGTTGTTCGGTCCGGGGATGTCTTCCAGGGCGATACGGGCGTTCAGCAGGCCGTAGTCATCGATGGTGTAGTCGCCATTGACCCGCGTGGCGGTGATGAACTTGTCGTCCTGCCAGGTGTAATTGAGGTTGGCAACCACCACACCATAGGGCGTAGTCGTGACGTCCCAGTTCAGGTCCAGGGTGTAGCTGTGCTGGGGGGCGTTGACGAATTCGTAGTCGTTGGTGACGTCGCGGCCGAAGGCGTCGTTGATTTCGTCGTAACGGGCGTTGAGATAGCCGTAATTGAAGCTCGCGGTCAGACCATCCACTACCAGTGCCGTGACCTCGAGCTCCAGGCCCTGGATGGTGGCTTCACCGGCGTTGAGAATGTCAGCTTTGGTCGGGTCGCTGATATTGGTCTGGGCGTTGAGCTGAATGTCTTTGTAGTCGGCAGTAAACACGGCTGCGTTGACCCGCAAACGGTTTTCCAGCCACTGGGATTTGATACCGATTTCGTAGGATTCCAGGGATTCCTCGTCGAAGCCGTTTTCGAAGAACGCGATAGTGGTGGCGCGAACGTTGAAACCGCCGGTCTTGTAGCCCTCGGCGTATTTGGCGTAGAGGTTGATATCGTTGGTCAGATCAAAACCGACGGTAAAGCTGGGGTTCACGGCGTCGAAGTCTTTGTCGCCACGGCCCTGCTGATACGACGGCGCCAGGATGCCGTTGGTGGCCAGCAGCACGTTGTAGCGGGTCAGGTCGGCCTTGCGCTCGTCCTTGGACCAGCGCAGACCCAGGGTCAGGTGCAGGCGGCTGTCCAGCATATCGGGGGTATAGGTTGCCTGGCCGAAGGCGGCCCAGGCCTTGTTCTCGATATCGGCGTCGGCGACCTGGCGGATCCCGAAGCCCGGCAGCCAGTTGATGGTGGAACCGCTGCCCTCTTCCTCGAAGTAGTAGAGGCCCAGGGTGTAGTCCAGTTTGTAGCCCATGGCGCTGCCGATCAGCTGCAGCTCCTGGCTGAACTGGTCCTGCTCGACGCTGGCGTCGATAAAGAACGGCGTGTTGGGGCGCCCGGTGCCGGACAGGTAGTCCTGGTAGACGTAGCTGTCGAGGTCGCGGTAGGCGGTGATGGAGCGCAGGATCAGGTCTTCCTGGATTTCCCAGTTGACGGTGAGCTGGTGACCCTGGGCCGTGACATCGCTGGGCTTCATGGTCTGGCCGCCGGCGTGGCTGACGCTGGGTCGCTGGGGCGGTACCCCCGGCACGGTGGGCGCCAGGTAGTAGCTGGTGTCATCCAGTTGCGAGCGGTCGTAGCTGTAGCGCGCATCCAGTGCATCGTTGGGCTGCCAGAAGAAATCGATGCGCTGGGCATCGCGATCCTCGGCGCCGTAGGTGCTGGTGCCCTGGCCGGCGTTGTCGACGAAGCCGTCCTTTTCGCTGGTCATATAGAAGGCGCGCACCGCGAGGGTGTCGCCGATGGGCGCGTTGACCATGGTGCGGGAGCGGAATTCATCGCGCTTGCCGAAGGTGAAGTCCTGCTTGAAGCCCCACTGGCCCAGCTCCGGGGCCTGGGTGATGAAGTTGATGGCGCCACCGGTGGCGTTGCGGCCGTACAGGGTGCCCTGCGGCCCGCGCAGCACTTCGATGCGCTCCAGCTCCGCAACTTCCAGGCCCATGCCCTGGTTGCGACCTACATATACCCCGTCCATATAGACAGCGACGCTGGGATCCTGGGTGATCTGGTCGTCGAAGTTGCCGACGCCCCTGATAAACACCCGCGGCGTGGCGCCGCTGTTGGGGTGGGGGCTCAGCTGCAGGTTGGGGACGTTGCTGCCCAGGTCGATAATATCGGTGATGCGCAGATTCTCGATCTGAGCGCTGCCCATGGACACCAGGGATATGGGGATATCCTGTTGCAGTTCATCGCGCTTCTGGGCGGTGACCACCACTTCTTCCAGCGACATCTGCGCGTGGGTGACGGTGCTGTGGGCCATCAGCAGCTGCAGGCCGATCGCGGTGCTGAGGGCGGTTCTGGTTAGGACATGGTGACGCATGGCGGTGTGGTTCTCCCGGTTGGGGGCTTGGGCCCCGCGTTATTTTCAAACCCGCCCAGAGTGGACTGTGCGCGGCCTGCCGGCCTCCCAACCCATCGGGAAAGACTCCCTGCCGATAGGCTGGGAGTGAAAAACCGCGGTGGTTAAGCAGCTGTACCCGCGACGATCGAGAGAGGACCGGCGGTGGTGCGGCGGGCGGCTTCCCGGTATCGTGCTCCCTCAGTGCATGTGGTGATACCTCTCTTCGATGTCCTATCTGACCGAAGCGTTACTGGTGGGCGGGTCCCAGGGGATCCTGCTGAGCCTGGTCATACTGAGCCTGCCGTCGGGCAATCCGCTGGCCAGCCGACTGCTGGCGAGCTACGTGGCACTGGAATCCCTGCTGCTGCTGTTATTGCATGTGACCTATATGCAGCCCGATCAGTCGCCACCGGTACTGGCGCGGCTGCTCTTTACTACCCGGGCCCTGAGCGGGCCGGCCCTCTACCTGTATGTCTGCGCGCTGACCGAGCCGGGCTACCGGCTGCAGCGCCGCCATCTTGCACACCTGTGGGTACTGGTGTTCTCCACCACCTGGTTTGTTGTCCACGCCCTGGAGCCGGAGTGGATGACACTCTCCACTCGCGAGTTGCAACTGCTGCCGGAAACGGTGGCGATGTCCTCCTACCAGAGCCTGCTGATGCTGTTCTACGCGCTGGCCGCGCGCCAGCGCCTGCTGCACCACGACCGCCGGGTCAAGCAGGCCCTGTCCGCCCTGGACAGCGTGGGCCTGCGCTGGCTGCTGTGGCTGGTGACGGCGCTGATCGCGGTCAGCGTGGCCCACCTCAGCCTGGATGTGCTGCGCCTGCAGGACCTGATAGACGCGCCGGCCAAGGCTTGGACCAATCTCGCCATGACCCTGACCGTGGTCTACCTGATCTCCCTGGGGGGGCTGCGCCAGCCCCAGGTGTTCACCGAGCCGGTGCGGGTGGCACTGGCCGCCGTGGGCAATGCCGACAGCGCGGGAGACAGTGCCTCCGACGAGCGCAAATACCAAAAATCCGGCCTCGACGATGCGCGCCGGGCCGAGCTCTGGGCCCAACTGCAGGCCTTGATGAACGACGAGGAGCCCTATCTCAACCCGACCCTGGACCTGCCCAAGCTCGCCGCCATGATGAGCGTGCGGCCCCAGGATCTCAGCGAGGTTATCAACAGCCAGTATGGCGGCAGCTTCTACGACCTGATCAACCACTGCCGGATCGATGCGGCCAAACGGCTCCTGAGTGAGCCGGGCGAGGCCCACCGCAAGATGCTGGATATCGCCCTGTCGGTGGGCTTCAGCAGCCAGTCGACCTATTACAACCAGTTCAAGAAACTGACCGGCATGACCCCCACCACTTTTCGCCAGGCGGCCGCCGACTAGCGCCGGCGGGGGGCGCGAGCCCGCCGGGAGAATCCGCAGCCGCCACTTGCGCAGGCGGGGTGGGCGCTCCCTATACTGTGGTGCCGGCCCATCCGGCGGCAGCACCAGGCCCGGTCAGGATTCAAACGTGAAAGGCATCCGCTTGAGTGAGGCGCAGGCCCGCTTTGTGCAGGGCGGTGTCTCCATCGTGATCAGTTCCCGGGACCGGCGACGGGTCCCGTCCCTCAGCCGCGCACTGGCCTGCCGGGTCGCGGATAATTTGCGCAGCATGCAGGTGCTGCTGGCGCGTTCCCAGTCCATTCAGCTGCTGCAGGACATCGAAACCTGCGGTCGCGTCGCGGTAGTGTTTTGCCAGCCGTTCACCCATGAGACCTACCAGATCAAGAGTGATGACGCGCAGGTCCTGCCGGCGTGGGACCACGCTGAAGCCGACCGAATGACCCATGCCCGGGCGTTTGCCGACCATGTCATTCCCATGGGATTCAGCCGCGACTATGGGCTGGTCGTACACGCCGCCCGGATAGAGGACTGCGTTGCCGTCGGTTTCACGCCACAGGTGCTCTATGCCCAGACACCGGGGCCCGATGCCGGGGAGCGGATTGCGCCGCCATGAGCCTCTGCCTGGACGATATCCGCAGTTGCTTGGAGGGAGCGGTCCCCGCGACCCTGGCGAGCTGCGACCCCGACGGCGAGCCCAATGTGAGCTACGTCTCCCAGATCCATTATCTGGACGCCCGGCACGTGGCGCTGACCTTCCAGTTCTTCAACAAGACCCGTCGAAATATTCTCGCCAATCCGCAGGCCACGGCGCTGGTGCTGGATCCGGATAGCTGCGCGCGCTACCGGCTGGCGCTGTTGTACCGGCACACCGAGACCGAGGGCCCGGTGTTTGCCAGCCTCAAGGCCAAGCTCGCGGGCATTGCATCCCACTCCGGTATGGCCGAGGTGTTTCGGCTGCAGGGGGCGGACATCTATCAGGTCCTGGATGTTGAACGCGTGCCGGGGGAGCAGCTGCCGTCCTGTGCCGGGAAACGGCCCCTGCTGTCTGCCATCCGTCGCATTGCCGCGGTGCTCTCTGAAGCCCGCGACATCCCGGGCCTGTTCGACGGCCTGCTGGCCGGGGTGGACCGCGAGATGGGGATCCGCCACGGCATGGTGCTGCTGTGGGACAGGGCGACGGACTGCCTGTTTACCGTCGCCAGCCGGGGCTATGCCGACACCGGAATCGGCGCTGAAATTCCCCTGGGCTACGGTGTCGTCGGCGTGGCAATGGCGGAGCGCACGCCGATCCGGATTGCGCACTTTGCGGCGGACTATGGCTACGTGGCGGCGATGCGTGAACACAGCCGCAGCGCCATGACCGGCGCGCTGGAAACGCGGATCCCCTTCCCCGGTCTGCCCCAGCCCCGCAGTCAGCTCGCGATACCTATCGGTGCGCAGGGCATCCTGTATGTGGAAAGTGACCAGGAGCTGCAGTTCCGCTACGACGACGAAGACGCCCTGCTCTTGCTGGCGTCACTGGCCGACGAGATCAGTCACCGGTTGCGCGCCGCCCAGGAAACCCTGGCGTCAGGGGACCACGCCAGCGCGGCGGACAGCCCTGCGGCCACCACCTTGCGGGTGCGCTACTACCCGGGCCACAGCAGCGTATTTATCGACGACGACTATCTGATCAAGGGCGTGGCCGGCGCAATTCTCTGGCGCCTGCTCACGGAATTTGCAGCCAGCGGCCGCTGTGATTTCAGCAACCGGGAACTGCGCCTGGACGCCAGCCTCAAGCTGCCGGACATCGATGACAACCTGGAGTCCCGGCTGATTCTTCTGCAGCGCCGGGTGGCGGAGCGCGGCCGCGGCATTCGCCTGGAAAAGACCGGGCGAGGTCGCTTTCGCCTGCGTCTGCCCGGCCCTCTCCAACTGGAATGTGTCGATTAAGCGGCAGTCGCCGCAGTGGCATGTGTCGCGGCTGATCGGGGCCCAAGGAACAGCGCACACATCAACGCGAGGCCGACCAGCACGGTCACCGATGCAATGCCCAGTACCGGCTCAATCAGGCTCGCCTCGACGAAGCCTCCGTAAAGCAGGAACAGCCCCGCGAACAGGGCGGCGGATCCCAGCTGGTGGAGATAGAACTGCAGCCTCGCAATCCAGCTGCCGCGCGTATCGAGCCAGAGCCTGTGGCACAGGCCGTACATAAACGACACCACGAAGCCCAGCAGCATGATATGGGCATGGGTCACCAGCTGGCCGTGGTTTTTCGTCGCTGACATATAGATGCCCAGCATCATGCCGATCATGGCGTAAGCCAGGCCGGCCACAACAAATTTTCGGTCCATGGAAGTGTCCTCTTCTGACCATTGCGCACGGGGCGCGGGCCCGCTGGCACTGCGTCCGTGAGCTGTGTTTACGGGACTTGCAGCCTAGCGTCAGAGGCCCCGTCGGTTTACTGAATTGTTCCTAGATGATCCCTAAATTTTTACTAAGGCTCGGCGGGCGGCGCCGGTGTTATGTTGTGCGGTGACCGGGAAATGCCACTGTGACTGCCAAGGAGAATGTGCATGACGGACGCGGTATTACTGACTATCCAGGACGGGATAGGCCTGATCACCTTCAATCGTCCCGACACGCTGAACGTGCTGGACAACGCGATGATCGACGGGCTGGGTGCGGCCTTTAAGCGCTGCGATGCAGACGACGCGGTCAAGGTGGTGGTGATGACGGGCGCCGGCCGCGCCTTCTGTGCCGGGGCGGACCTGTCCGGCGGTGCCAAGGCCTTCGACACGTATGACGACCCGGACTTCAGCTCCTGCCCGCTGCCCATGCAGGCCTGGGAAGTGCGCAAGCCGGTAATTGCCGCGGTCAACGGCCACGCCGTCGGCGTCGGCCTCAGCCAGGCGGCCCAGGCCGATCTGCGGGTGTTTGCCGATGAGGGCAAATACGGGTTTTTGCAGAACCGGC
>JAVEVZ010000160.1:0-6843 GCA_034004805.1 Spongiibacteraceae bacterium
GTGATCAGGTCAAAGCGCCGGGGCGTGGTCTGCAGGAAGAACCGCCCGTCCTCCACGTGGACCGCAACCCGCGGGTCCCGGAGCGGGTAGATGCCGGTAGCGCTGTGGATCAGTTCGCTCAGGTCGAGAATGGCCTGGGACGTATCGACAACACTGACGTGCTCGATGTCCTTCAGCTTGACGATGGCCTCGGCGGTATTGCCCACGCCGTAGCTGATCTGCAGCACGTCCTTGATCTGCGGGTTGAGCAGGTAGGGGATATAGACAAACAGCTCCATATAGCGGCGCGACGTGAAGTCCGTGCTGGACATGGAGTAATTGTCGGTGATCAGGCGGAAATACTCCGGCTGGCCCATAAAGTCTTTGCGCAGGTATTTGAGCGTGGCGTTCTCGTCCTCCCGGGTATGGACGATCTGCTCGTCGGCAAAGCGCTGCTGCGCGATTGCGGCGGCCGTGCGCTCCATGGAGCCGCCGGGAAACAGCACCAGCAGCGCTGCGCCCACCACCGCCAGAGAGGCCAGCCGCAGCGCCAGCTGCCGGTCGCGCCGCAACGGTTCGGCCGCCGCCAGTATGCTCAGCGCCAGAGAGACCAGCGCCAGCACCAGCAGAGACGTCTCTACCCCCAGATACGGCAGCAGCACAAAGGTCGCCACGCAGCTGCCCAGGGCCGCGCCAAAGGTGTTGGCCACGGTCAGCAGGCCCGAGGCGGAGGTATTGACCTGCAGGGTGCGGTACAGCTTTTCGCCCCACATGGGGAACAGCATCCCGGACAATATGCTGGTGGGCAGCACCAGCACCAGCGCCGGGATGGCAAACAGGTACTGGCTGGAGAACACCAGGGCCGGCCGATACAGGGTCAGCCACTCATACACCATATAGCCGCCGACAATGGCGAGGATGGACAGCACCGGGATAACCACCAGGCCGCGGTCCAGCCGGTTGCCGGAAAAGTTAATGCGCGCCGCCACCAGGCCACCCAGGCTCAGGCCGGTCAGCACAATCGCCAGCATCACCGCAAACACAATGCTGGTGCCGATCTGGGTCAGCAGGATGTAGCGGAACCAGATCACCTCCAGGGCCAGCAGTACAAACCCCGCCATAAACGTCGCGGTCAGCGCGAAGCCCAGCCGCAGGCGCTTCGCCGCCACCGGCTGTACCGCTGCCGGCTGCTGCGGCTGCTCGCCGCGAGTGACCAGGAACACCGCCATCAGCAGCGCTGCCAGGCTGTTCAAACCGGCCGCGAACAGGCCGGTCATGGGTATGCCCAGCGCCTCCACCAGCACAAACTCCGTCACCAGCACCCCCGCCACCGCGCCCAGCGTATTCCAGCCGTACAGCTTGCCTATGGAGGCGGAAAACGAGGCGTCGAGACTGTGCAGGGCCTTCTGCACCAGCGGCAGGGTGGCGCCCATGGCGATGGCGGGAATCAGCAGCACCGAGAAGGTCAGCGCAAAGCGCAGCGCCGCCAGCTGGGCCGGCTGGTCGATCAGCGCCGAGAGGAACGGGTTGGCCCACTGGGCCAGCCCGGGCAGCCAGTGGATGGTCGCCAGACCGGTGCTGGCGATAACCAGCTCGATCCCCACATACCAGCGCAGCGGCCGGCGTATGCGCTGGCCGCCCGCGGCCATTGCCGCATTGCCCAGCCCCAGGCCCGCCATAAACGCCGCCAGCACCGCCGCCGCGCTCTGCACCGAGGAACCCAGCACCGTGCTGGCGACATGAAACCACACGGTTTCAAAGATCAGCGCCGCACAGCCCGACAGCAGAAACACCAGCGCCGCCAGCGCGCGCAGAAAAGTGACCGAAGACATGGACGGGAAACTCCTTACTTGTAGTCATTCTTATTTTTTAACGGCGAGAGTATACGTCAAACCCTGCGCACAACATCGCGGCAGCCGGGCCAAAGCCTCGGGTGTTGCAGGCAGACTGCCTAGGGCCAGCGCCCCGCCCACAGGGCCGCCTCGCGCATAATGTCGGCACTTTTTACAACACTAACGAACGGTAGTAAGTTTGAATGGTCGTTAATTTATTAAACAAATTCAAATAGATAGAATTAGTCCAAGTATAACGACGCGGCAGAAATGTCGATTGCGACACACTTTCCACTTTTACAGCTGACTTTTACGCTCAAAAATCTGTCGGCATTTCTTACGATTCCCTACTAGTCCGCTTGAGCCGCCCTGTGGACGCTCTCAAGGGAGCGCGCTAAAGGCCTGTTCTGGCGAAGGTTCGGCTTTCTGGCACAAGTCTTGATTGTCCAATCAGGGCCAAGGCGGTTCGCGAGAACGGCACGAGGCACCCGGTTCCAGCCGAAACCGTCAAAGCGGTTGTTGAGGCGGTTCGGTTAAGTAAGGATGGAACCACTTGAGGCGCAGGGCGTTATTCCGGGGTAACAACCCGGGGATGATCACCCGAAACCCAAGTGCAATCAGGCAAGACCCAGCAAGACCCATGCAAGACCACGGATGAAACGCACGACCATGCAAAACAATAAGAGAAGGCAGAGCCAAACCTGTCGCGAGGCAGGGACGGAAAGCCACGGACCTGCAGCGACTCCGAACATCCGGAGCAGGCTGAACAGGTGGCCGGGCTACCCTTCGCCTAACCTTGAGGAAGTCCTATGAAAAAGCTAGCAATCGCCGCAGCCGTCGCTGCCGCAGCCCTCTCCCTGCAATCCAATGCTGCTGTTTACAACGTCAGCTCCAATATCACCGGCACCCAGCTGTTTCTTGGTTTTTCAGACGCCATGACTGGAGCCAATGCCAGCTTTGATCTCGCGATCGGCGGCACCATGGATATTGATCTGGATGGCATGGGCGGTTACACCGTCAACAGTTCCAACCTGACCTATACCGGTAACCAGGTCTTCAACGCCGGCCCCAATGTACGCCTGACCTATGATCTGGGCTCCGGCAGCTACCAGAATGGCGTCGGTGTCACCTTTACCTCCGGCTCTATCGTCATCGAAAACGATACGGGCGCCGGCTGGGAGTACTACAATACCGTCGACGTTGCGGTAAACAATATCAAGTTCACCAACGATGGTAATGGCCATTTGGGCGCTGGTGCTGGCAATCAAGGGCGTGCGGGCTTGATCCTTGAAGGCGGCACGCTCAACGGTGATGGCAGCATCGATATCGCCTTGCCAGGGCTCTGGGACGGGCAGTTCTTCGGCGTCGGGTTCAATAGCGCAGCCAGCGCTGTTACGCTGTTTGGCAACAGCGCCGGTGTATGGCTGGAAGGTACGGTTAACGCCTCCGCCGTGCCCGTGCCGGCAGCGGCCTGGTTGTTCGGTTCGGCCCTGATGGGTCTGGCCGGCGTAGCCCGTCGTCGCAAGGCGGCCTGATAGCAGCCTGATTGACGGATTGAAATAGTGCCGCCCGGCGCAGGCACCAGGCCTGCGCCGGGATCAGACCAGCGATTCAGGCGCCCTTGAAAATCCGAAGATGTGTGCACGACAAGCAGGATTAAAGAGCAGGCCCCCGGGCCTGCTTTTTTATTGGCTCCGATAAATGGATATGGCTCAGGACTTACCGGATAACGGCGCCAGATCAGGTGCAGCTGCGGCCAGTGCGCTTTGCAGCGGTTCGAGATAATCGGCATAGCGCTGCCATTGCGCCACCGCCCGCTGGTGCATGGGCGCCCGGACCTGTAGCGCACTGGGCGTATTGACCACGCGCCGGGTGGTGTGGAAATTCAGGCAGTTGGGGTCGAAGGGCAGGCCACAACGGGCCAGCAATTGCGGAATCTGAACCTCGGGGTCTGCCACCAGCTGTTCGTACTCCACCTCGATCATGCGGCCCGGCAGCAGCTGTTGCCAATGCGTCATCATCTGTTCATACAAACGGTAGTACTCCCCCAACTCCCCCAGGTCCGAGGCATAGCCGTGGGCGGCGGAAAAATAGTGTTTGAAAATCGACACGCAGGTATCCAGCGCATTGCGCCGGCAATGAATGATAGTCGCATTGGGAAAGACCGCAGCCAGCAGGGGTACCCGCAAAAAGTTGTGCGGCAGCTTGTCGGTAACAAAGGGTTTATCGCTGTATTCACGGAGTTTTTCCAGGTAGGTCTCGCCCATGGCGCGCAGATCCCGAGGCTGAACAAAGGCCAACCCCTCCGGAAACTGCAGCCGGGCCAGCGACTGAACACCGTCAGCAAAAATTCTGGTATGGGGTATCTCGCCCGCGCCGTGCACCTGGTGGTGACTGGCCAGTATCTGCTCTACCAGACTGGTGCCGGAGCGCGGCATACCGACAATAAAAATCGGCGCCCGACTATGGGTAGCTGCCTGTTCAAGCCTGGCGATGCCGACTTTGCTGTAGGCCGCGACTTGCCGCGCGAACAACTCCACCTGCTGAGCCGTGGAATAGCTATAGCTCGCCCGGTGAAGGCGATTGCCCTCCAGAAAATGCTGGAAGGCGCGGTCACTGTCTCCGAGATCGTCCCAAACTTTGCCCAGTGAAAAATGCAGCAGCGTGCGCCCGGCATCAGGCAATTCCGGATTCTGAACCAGGTTTTCCATAGCGGTGATATCGGCATCATCACCGCGCTCAAACCACTTTACGCCGGCCAATCCGCGATGCGCCTCAGCGTAATGTGGCGCCAGCGCCAAAGCCCGACGGAACGAGTGTTCCGCCTCAGCAGGCTCGCCGAGGCTACGCCAGGCATACGCCAGATGCACATGGGCCTCCGCCAGGCTGGGCGTCAGTTCCAACGCCCGCTGATAGTGGGCTATTGCTTCATCCAGCTTATTAAGGTCCGCCAGGACCCGCCCCAGATTCATCTGTGCAGGGGCGCTATGGGGTTTGATTTGTATCGCGCGATTCAGTATCTCAAAGGCCAGTGCGGCTCGACCGCTGATGCGCAGACTGTCACCCAGGGCCACCAGCAACTCGACGTCATCGGGGTAAGCGTCGTGGGCCTGCTGCAGCAGCGTCAGCGCCTTGCCGACCCGTCCCCCACGGTAGCAGAGCAGGCCCAGCAGGTACGCGGCGGGCTTGTGTTCCGGCTGCTGCGCGAGTATCTGCATATAAATCGCTGCGGCCTGCTCGGCGTCGCCGGCCCGCTCAAGACTTTGTGCACGCGTCAGTTCAGCATAATACGGGGTGGCTTTCTTTAACTGAAAGCCCGCACGGCGCCGACTGTCAGTCGGCCTGCGGCTTTTGCCAGACGCGCGCTTGGACATAGTTTTCAGCCAAATCGGTGTTCAAACAGGTAGTCCCTCAAACAACAAACCGCCTGCGCAAACGGGGTTGCGCAGGCGGGTAACGGGCCGGTCTTTACGCAGCGTTGGCTCAGTACTTGTACTGCAGCTCTGCGCCGTACATCTTGGGCACCGCGTAGGACTGGCCGCCAAAGCCCAGGGCATCCACCAGTGGCGTACCGCCGATGGCGTAATCTTCTTCGGTCAGGTTGCTGCCAAACACGGCAAACATCCACTGGCTGTCCTGGGACAACCAGGTCACCCGGGCATCCAGGTTGAACTGCTTGTCGCTGAACCAGATCCCCGACTCACAGCTGCGGCGGTCAAAGCAGTTTTCGATATCGAACTTCCAGGAACCCTGCACCCGCGGGATGATGGTGCCGAAATCGGTCTGCAGGAAGTACTGGGCCGACAACATAAAGCTGCGCTTGGGCAGGCGCGGCAGATTTTCATCCGAGCGGTCGATCTCACAAATACTGATCTCGTTCGATGGAAGGACAATAAAGTTCTGCACACAGCCCGGTGGCGGCGTGGGGAGCCAATTGGCAATTTTTTCCTCAAGAGTAAGCCAGGATATTTGCGTGTCGGTGTACTCCTTGATGCGGCCCCGGCTCCAGGTGGCATTGAAACCCACCTCGAGATCGGGCAGCACCATAAACTGGGATTCCAGTTCGATACCCGAGATATTGGAGTCCTTGGCGTTGATAGTGGCGCCTGCCGGCTGAAAGTTGATTGTGTCAAACGCGACGGTGGTCAACTGGCGGTTGGTGTAATCCATATAGAAGCCCGACAAGTTGAGTCGCACCCGCCGATCGAAAAGGTCTGCCTTGACCCCCAATTCGTAATTTTTGACCTTTTCCGGTTCGAATTGATCCAGATCGCCCAGCGGCGATTCTGACAAACCGCCGGAGCGAAAGCCTTCACTGTAAGTGACATAGACAGTACCGTTATCCACCCAGCCGCTCTGGGGGATCAGGTACTGCAGGCTGACCAGCGGTGTCCACGCGCTGCTATTCACTGATTCCTTACTGCGACGGTCGAGCACGAAGCCATGGTTCGGGTTGAAATCGTTCGGCTGGCTAAAAATCCAGATAGCCTGCTGAACATTATTTGTCACTACGCCATTCAGAGCCAGGGTACTCCGATCCGGCTCATAGACTTTTAAACCGAGCTCGCGCGTCTCCTTGGTAAAGCGCGCGCCCAAGGTCAGCACCCACTGCTCTGTCATAGACCAGTCCGCCTGGACAAACGCCGACCAGGCCTTGTTGTCCACATCCAGGGTGCTGGCGGTCGTATTATAAAAATACCGGTTGGGTTCTGCCGGGAAACCCGGTATGGCATCGATAAACTGGAATGGCCCAACCTTGTTGATAGTAGTGGAGTCGGTGGTTTCTCTGAAGCCGTACAGTCCGCCAACCCAGCGCAGGCGGTTTTCGAAGGCATCTCCTACCAACTGGAACTCCTGGCTGTACTGGTCCGTGTCGCGCTCATCTGCAAACGGGTGCGCATAGTTACTGCGGGTCAGCAGCGGAATGGAAATCGCATCCAGCGGGTCGTCCTGACCGGCCCTGGTGCCGCGCCAGCCGGTGACGCTCTTTAAACTGATATTGTCGGCAAAGGCCCAGTCGATGGTGGTGGAG
>JAVEVZ010000161.1:0-6786 GCA_034004805.1 Spongiibacteraceae bacterium
GGATGTGCTGCTGGAGGCCGCCGAGCGGCTGCGCGGGCGGGACGATATCGTGCTGCTGACCGCCGGCGAGGGTGCGGAGTTCAAGCGGCTGGTGGCGGAGCGCGACCGCCGCGGCCTGCCCAACTTGCTGATGCTGGGCCAGCTGCCCAAGGCCGACATGCCGCGGCTGTGGAGCATCACCGATGTGAGCCTGGTGCTGCTTAGGAACCAGGACCTGTTTCTGACCGTGATCCCATCCAAGATCTTCGAGAGCATGGCGATGGCCAGGCCCATCATCCACGGGGTGCGCGGCGAGAGCCTAGACATCGTGCTGGACTCCGGCGCCGGGCTGGGTATCGAGCCCGAGAATGCCGAGGAACTGGCCGCCCAGATTGTCGCCCTGGCCGACGACCCCGCGCTCTATGCGCAGCTCGCCGCCAGCGGGCCCGGCTACGTGGCCAAGCACTTCGACCGCAAGGTGCTGGCACAGCGCTTCGAGGCGGTGCTGGCGGGCATGGCCGAGACCGGGGACTGAGCCGTGGGCGCGCTGCGGCCAGTACCTGCTCACGCGCAACCCCTGTCGTGGCCGGGCCCAGCCCCGCGCCAGGGCGCTTGATTGCGCCCCGCAGCTCGTGCCATAGTTCCCCGCACTGTTGGCGACTATCGGTTTGTAGTCTACAAATATAATAATTTCAGCGAGTTAACACCGGCGGCAACTAACGATCCCAACCCCGGTCGAATCCGCCAGGCGCGGACAGACCGCCGCCGCGACACAAGAGGCCTGTAGCACCCATGTCATCCACCGATACCCCGGCCACCCCGCCGCGCGCTTCCCTCATGCCCTGGCTGATGCTGATCGCCGCCTTTGGCGCCCTGCTCTATCTGTTCTGGGACGGCCTGGCCCTGATGGTCAGCTGGTGGGAGCGCGAGGAATACAGCCACGGCTACATGATCCCGCTGGTGGCGGGTTTTATGGTCTGGCAGAAGCTCAACGCCCTGCCGGCGGCCAGCGACGGGCGCCTGCGCTGGCTAGGCCTGCTGGCGGTGCTGGGCGGGCTGATGGCGCTGGTGCTGGGGGAAATGAGCTCCCTGTACACCATCATCCAGTACGGCTTCCTGCTGGCACTGTACGGGCTGCTGCTGGCGTTCTTCGGCTGGGGCGGGATGCGCCTGCTGTGGGTGCCGCTGGTGTATCTGATCTTTATGATTCCGCTGCCCAATTTCCTCTACAACAACCTGTCCAGCGAGCTGCAGCTGATCTCCTCTGAAATCGGCGTGGCGGTGATCCGCCTGTTCGGCATCAGCGTGTATCTGGAAGGCAACGTCATCGACCTGGGCGCCATGCAGCTGCAGGTGGTCGAGGCCTGCAGCGGCCTGCGCTACCTGTTCCCGCTGATGAGCTTCGGCTTTCTGATCGCCTATATCTACCGCGGCCCGGTGTGGTTCCGCACCCTGCTGTTCCTCTCGACCATCCCCATCACGGTGCTGATGAACAGCTTCCGCATCGGCGTGATCGGGGTGACGGTGGAGTACTGGGGCATCGAAATGGCCGAGGGCTTCCTCCACGATTTCGAGGGCTGGTTCGTGTTTATGGCCTGCGTGGGCATCCTGCTGCTGATGATCCTTATCTACCACCTGGCCAGCGGCAAGCGCGGCTCCTTCTGGCCCTACCTGGACCTGGACACCCCCAGGCTGACGATCGGCCTGGCTGACTTCGCGCGGCCCACGGCCCGCCATCTGCCGCTGATCGGCGCGCTGGTGCTGGCCCTGGCGACCATCCCGCTGGCCGCCAGCGTCAAGGACCGCGAGGAGATCATTCCACCGCGCACCGCGTTCAGCAGCTTCCCGCTGTTCCACGCCGGCTGGATCGGCCGCGAGCAGGGCCTGGAGGCCGATGTGCTGGATACGCTGAAGCTGACCGACTATATCCAGGCCAACTACAGCAATGCGGTCAAGCCGCTACCGGTCAATTTCTACGTGGCCTACTACGAGAGCCAGCGCAAGGGCGCCTCGATCCACTCGCCGCGCTCCTGCCTGCCGGGCGGCGGCTGGCGCATCACCTCGCTGCAAGACTACGTGATCGAGGGTGTCACCCACCCCGGTGGCGAGCCGCTGGTGGTCAACCGCGCGGTGATACAGAAGGGCGATATCACCCAGGTGGCCTATTACTGGTTCGACGGCCGCAGCCGCAATATCACCAACGAATACCTCGCCAAGTGGTATCTGTTCTGGGACGGCATGAACGAATCGCGCTCCGACGGCGCGCTGATCCGGGTGATCACGCTGGTGGACGACCCCGCGAATATCGACAAGGCAGATGCCGCACTTGGGGACTTCGTTCGCGATTTCTACCCGCTGATGAAGGACTATGTGCCGTCCTGATATGAGCAGTGGTAGTGAGGGAGCGGCACCCAAATGAGCGGCATGGAGCTGATCTACAGTTTTACTGTGGCGCTGTTTCTGACCATTGCGTTGATTCCGGTGATGATCCGGATTTCACCGCGCCTGGGCCTGATCGATATTCCCGACGCGCGCAAGGTACACAGCGGCGCCATTCCGCGCAGCGGCGGGATCGCCATGGCGGTGGGCATTCTCGCGCCGCTGGTGATACTGCTGCCGCTGCAGGGCTTCGTACCCCATCTGCTGGCCGCCACTCTGTTGATCGTGGTGTTCGGCGCGCTGGATGACCGCAATAACCTCAGTTACCGCTGGAAATTCCTCGGCCAGATCCTGGCCGTGCTCTTGGTAATGAAGGGCGGCGTGATCGCCGGGCGCCTGCCGTTTATGGGCCTGGATGCCGCGCCGGCCTGGCTGAGCTACGGCGTTACGTTCTTTTTTATTCTCGGGGTCACCAACGCGGTCAACCTGACCGACGGCCTGGACGGTCTGGCGGCGGGCACCGCGCTGCTGGCGCTGGCCCTGATCCTGGTGCTGTGCCTGCAGTGCGACAGCGGCGTGGCCGCCACCGTCGCCGCCACCACCCTGGGCGGGGTGCTGGGGTTCCTGCGCTACAACACCTTTCCCGCGCGCATCTTTATGGGCGATACCGGCAGCCAGATGCTGGGCTTTCTGTGCGCGGTGCTGGCGCTGATAGTCACCCAGGACCCGCAATCCCCGGTCAGCCCGCTGTTGCCGGTGCTGATACTGGGCCTGCCGATACTGGACACCCTGATGGTGATGGGCATTCGCCTGGCCCAGCGCCGCTCGCCGTTTTCACCGGACAAGAACCACCTGCACCACCAGCTGATAGGCGCGGGGCTGTACCACTACGAAGCGGTGGCGCTGATCTACATGATCCAGATCAGCCTGGGCGTTATCGCCTACCTGGGGCGCTTTGAAAGCGACACGCTGCTGCTGGCCATCTACCTCGGATTCTGCGCCGCCCTGGTGCTGCCCCTGTGGCTGATACGGCGCAGCGGCTTCCGCTTCCGCGCGATACCACACGCCGGCGAGGAGCGGCGCAACAGCCTGCTGCGGCGCATGGACTGGTACTACTACAGCGCGCCGCAGCTGATCGAGATCATGCTGGCCGCGGTGTTCTGTTTTGTGGGTGTGATGCTGCTGACGCGCGGTGAAGCCATGCCCTCGGGCTGGGTCTGGGTGCCGGTGCTGGTGGTGATCATCAGCGGCGCGCTGTTTTCGTGGCTGCCGGCGTGGTCGGCGCGAGTGGCCTGTTATCTTGCCGGGTCGCTGCTGGTCTACGCTGCTTCTATTATCGATATGCCGGGCTGGGCGGGGCATCTGCTCAATGGCTGGCTGGTGGCGCTGGTGCTGTGCCTGATGCTCGCCATCCGCATGACCCGCCGCGAACAGTTCCGCCTGGATACCCAGGACCTGCTGGTGCTGGCTATGCTGTTGATCGTGCCGCAGCTGCCGTTTCCGCTGCTGGACCAATACGACATCGGCAAGATCGCGCTGCGGCTGGCCGTTATTATGTACTGCTGTGAATTTCTGATCGCCCGCCGCGGTACGCGGCGGCTGGTCGCGCTCAACCTGGCCAGCGTCTTCGGCGCGCTGGCGCTGGCATTCAATCAGTTTTGATCTGCGGGAGATGGACATGCACACGATGATAAAAACGACGTTGGCCGCTGCGGTGATCGCCGCCAGCCTGGGCCTGAGCGCCTGTGGCGGCAGCGAGGAGCGCCAGGCCAAGTACCTGGAGCGCGCCCAGACCATGTTCGACGAGGCCAACTACGAGAAGGCCAAGATCGAGGTCAAGAACGTCCTGCAGATCAACCCCAACAATGCGGAAGCGCGCTACCTGCTCGCCGAGCTGGAAGAAAAAGACAAGAACTGGCGCGCCATGTTCGGCCAGCTCAATGCCGCCATCGAGGCCGACCCCAACCACAGCGGCGCCCATATCAAGCTGGCCCAGCTGTTCCTGGCCACCAATGAAACCGAGCAGGCCCGCACCCATATCGACCAGGTGCTGGCCCGCGAGCCCGACAACGCCAACGCGCTGGCAACCAACGCCGCGTTCTACCAGCGCCAGGGCGACACTGAAACCGCCATCGAGCAGGCCCAGCTGGCGCTCAAGCAGGACCCCAGCAACGTCGCCGCCATCGGTGTGCTGACCGCCATCTACGGCGAGAAGGACCCGGAGCTGGCGCTGACCATTATCGGTGACGGCCTGGAGCGGCAGTCGCAAAGCGCCATCCTCAAGCTGCTGAAAATCCGTGTACTGGACCGCCAGGGCAAGGTCGACGACGCCGTCGGCGTGTACCGCGAACTGGTGCGCGACAACCCCGACAACCTGCTCTACACCTACCAGCTGGTGAACTACTACATCACCCACCAGCGCAACGACGAAGCGGAACAGCTGCTGCGCACCACCATCGACAGCAACCCCGACAAGCCCGAGGTCAAGCTGTGGCTGGTGGAGTTCCTGACCAAGAACCGCACCCCCGAGGAAGGGCAGAAAGCGCTGGAGGCCTATGTCGAGGCCGACCCCGACAACTACGCCCTGCGCCAGGGGCTGGCGAATTTCTACAACGCCACCCAGCAGTCCGAGAAGACCGAAGCGCTGTACCAGTACGTGATCGATACCGAGCGCAACACCGCCAACGCCATCGACGCCCGCAACAAGCTGGTGGGCCTGGCACTGGCCCGCAATGACCGGCCCCGCGCCGAGGCGCTGCTGGCGGATATCTTCAAGCTGGAGCCGGAAAACGCCGACGCCCTGCTGACCCGCGGCCGCCTGAAACTGGTGGACGGCGATGCCGAGGGCGCCATCGCCGACCTGCGCGGCGTGCTCAAGAGCGAGCCCGATTCGGTGCCCGCGCTGCTGACCCTGGCCGCGGCCCAGGAGCGCACCGGGGCCACCAGTCTGGCGCTGGACAACTACCGCCAGGCGTTGACTATCGACGGCGACAACGTCGCCGCGCTGGTGGGCGCCGGCCGCCTGAGCCTGTCCCGCAACGATCTGGAACAGGCCGAGCGGCTGCTGACCGAGGCCAACCGCCTCGCCAACGGCAACCCGGAAATCGTGCGCCTGCTGGTGGACCTGTACGCCCGCCAGGAGCGCTACCAGCAGGCCCAAGATCTCGCCGACACGCTGATCCTCAGCCAGAACACCCAGGCCGTGGGCTACTACCTCAAGGGCCGCACCTACCTGCGCCAGCAGGAACTGGACAAGGCCATCAGCGCCCTCACGCGCTCCATTGAGGAAGAGCCGCGGGGCATCGAATCACTGACCGCGCTGACCAATGCCTACATCGCCAACAAGCAGGCCGACAAGGCGCTGGCGTTTGTCCAGGCCCACGTCAAGGCCTACCCCGAGCAGGCCCACGGCCGTGAAATTCTGGGCCAGCTACAGGCCCAGAACGGCGACCTCGACGCCGCCAGGGCCACCTTCGAAGCCCTGCTGGACAGCTACCCCGAGCGGATTTCCACCTACCGCCAGCTGGGCCGCGTCTACCTGGCCCGCCAGGACCTCGCCGGCATGGAAGCCCTCTACCAGCGCGGCGTGGACGCCAACCCCGACAACATCGAAATGCTGATGCTGATGGCCGAGCTCAAGCAGGCCCTGGGCAAGCAGGATCAGGCCCTGGCGCTGTACGAGAAACTGCTGACCATGGCGCCCACCTCCGACGTGGTGCGCAACAACCTCGCCAACCTGCTGATGGACCACTTCGAGTCCGACGCCAACCTGCGCCGCGCCCAGGAACTGAGCGCCGACCTCGCCAACAGCGACAACCCCGCCTACCTCGACACCGTGGGCTGGCTGCAATACAAACTGGGCAACTACCCCCAGGCACTGGTCCTGCTGCAGGACGCCGTCAAGAAAGGCGGCACCGGCCCGGTATTCCACTACCACCTGGGCATGGCCTACTACCGCAGCGACCTCCCGGAAAAAGCCAAGGAACACCTGCAACAGGCCGTCGCTGAAGAACGCGCCCGGTATGTGGGGAAGGAAGAGGCTGAGGCGACTTTGGGGAAACTGTAAAGGGGAGGCATTGGACGAGAGGCTTGGGGATACTGCGGGCGGGCTTAACGTCTGACGTCTGACGTCTGACGCTTTGGGGTGCCGGTTGCCGGGTTGGGGGTGCTTGACCGGGCGCCGACCTCAGATCGAAGGCAGAGGTTCAGCGTTCAGCGGGTGACGGAGGGGCTGGATGTCTGACGTCTGACGTCTGACGCTTTGGGGTACCGGTTGCCGGGTTGGGCGTACTTGACCGGGCGCCGCAGGTTAATTCGAAATCTGGGAGTCTGACCCTCAGAGCAAGGCCAGTAGCCACCATGAGATGCTTTTGCTTAAAGCTGGCCTCTCAAACGAAGTACGGGGTTTTATCGTCCAGCGTCAGACGT
>JAVEVZ010000162.1:0-6739 GCA_034004805.1 Spongiibacteraceae bacterium
GCAGCAGCACAAAGAAGGCCAGCCCGGAAAACAGCAGCAGCTGCAGCTGGGTCATGACATGGCTGGCGGTATAGGGCTGGTAGTCCACCGGGTAGGGCAGCAGGCCGTAAAGCCACTCGGGAAATACCCCCAGCAGCACACAGGCGGCGGCGAACAGCAGCATCGCCAGGCGCATGTTCCAGGGCGGGTCCGGCGGCCGCAGGCCCGAATCTTTCTGGAAAAACACAAACCAGGGAAACTTGATGCCGGCGTGCAGGAACACGCCGGCCGAGGCGGCCACCAGCGCCAGCCAGACCCACATCAGGTGCTGGTCCAGCGCCGCCTGGCCGATCATCGACTTGGAGATAAAGCCCGAGGTGAACGGAAACGCCGATATCGCCAGCGCGCCGATAATGCCGCAGATCGCGGTCAGCGGCATGGAGTGGATCAGGCCACCCAGTTCGCTGCAGCGGCGTCGCCCGGTCATATGCAGCACCGAGCCGGCGGACATCAGCAGCAGCGCTTTGTAGATGATATGGGTGAAGGCGTGGGCCGCGGCGCCGTTGAGCGCCATCTCGGTGCCGATGCCGATACCACACACCATAAAGCCGACCTGGTTGACGATCGAATAGGCCAGGATGCGCCGCATGTCGTTTTCCAGCAGCGCATAGATAATCCCGTAGAACACCATAAACAGACCGATGCCGATCAGCACCGGCGCGCCGGGGAACAGCATGATCAGCACCAGCACCGCGGTCTTGGTGGTGAAGGCCGACAGGAACACGGTGCCGCCGGGGCTGGCCTCGGGATAGGCGTCCGCCAGCCACGCCGACACCGGCGGCGCGGCCGCATTGATCAGCACCCCGGTCAGCACCAGCCAGGCGTAGACCGACTCCATCGCCAGCGGCGCCACCGCGATGGAGCCGGTGCTAACCGCGATACCGACGATGCCCAGCTTGAGGATTACGCCGCCCAGCAAATGCATCAGGGCGTAGCGCAGGCCCGCTCGGCGCGCGGCCTCGCTGCCGCCACACCACACCACCACGGTGGAGGCGATGGCCATCAGCTCCCAGTACACGAACAGGGTGATCAGGTCGCCGGCGAAGGCCACGCCGATGGCGCCGCCGGCGTAGACCATGGCCGCCGCCAGCTCCCACCAGGTCGACTGGCGAAACGCGAACAGGCCGCCGCCAAAGGCCATCAGTGCAAACACCGTGGCGAACAGCCGACGCAACGGGTCGGCCTGCACCAGTGCGAGGGGGAAATCGAGGAACTGCGCGCTCAGGGCGACGCCGTCGCCCAGCTGCCAGATGCAATACAGCGTCGCCAGCGGCGCGCCCAAGACCAGCAGCGGGCGCAGCCGCGGTCCCACGACCCCGACCAGCAGCCCGCCCAGCACCATCACCAGTGCCGGCGGCACAACCAGCGCCATCATGGCTCGGCCCCCTCGTCCTGGGTGGCCGGGTCTTCGTGCCGGTAATAGTCCTCGGGGCGCTTCAGCCAGTAGCCCAGCAGCTTGGCTACCACCACCATCGCGGCGCAGCTGACAAAGCCGAACACCGCATTGAAGCCCAGCAGATCATCAAAGCCGAAATGGCCGTGGGCCGGCACCCACCACTGCACGGCGACGGTCAACAGCAGCACCACACTGGAAGCAATCCACAGCAGGCGGTGGTTCGCCGGCCGGTACAGCCAGCGCGCGATACGCTGTGTGCGGGCTTCGGTCATGGCAGCACCCCCAGCATGGCCTTGGCCAGATTGACGACCGGCGCGTTGAACGCGAACAGCAGCAGCGTCAGCATCGCCGTCACGCCCAGCGCCAGCACCATGGGCCAGGGCGCTTCGCCATGGCTTTGCATCTCGCCACTGGCCCAGTGCGCCGCCCGCGCCGGCGCGCGGAAGAACGCCCGGTAGACCACCGGCAGGAAATAGCCCGCGTTGAGAACCGTCGACAGAACCAGCACGCCCAGCATGAAATAACTGCCGGCCTCGAAGGCCCCGGCCAGCATGTACCACTTGGAGACAAAGCCCGCCGTGGGCGGCACCCCGATCATGCTCAGCGCGGCGATGGTGAAGGCCGCCATCGTCACCGGCATATAGCGCCCGATGCCGTCCAGCTGCGCCAGCTCGGTTTTCCCCGACGCCACATAGATGGCACCCGCAGCGAAGAACAGGGTGATCTTGCCCACCGCGTGCACCGCAATATGCAGCACCGCGCCCACCTCCGCCAGGGGCGCCAGCACCAGCGCCGCCATCGCCACATAGGACAGCTGAGAGATCGTCGAGTAGGCCAGCATGCGCTTGAGATTGGTCTGGCGCAGGGCCACCACGGAGGCCGCCACAAGGGTGAAGCCCGCCAGGTACATCGCCCATTCCTGCCACGGCACGGCGGCGAGAAAGTCCAGCCCGAAGGTGTAGATCACCACCTTGATCAGGGTGAACACCCCCGCCTTGACCACGGCGACGGCGTGCAGCAGCGCGGACACCGGCGTGGGCGCCACCATCGCCGCCGGCAGCCAGCGGTGCATGGGCATGACGGCCGCCTTGCCGATGCCCAGCACAAACAACAGCAACAGCGCAGTGGCGGCGACGCCGTCGAGATGGCCCGCCAGCACGCCGCCCGCCGCGAAGTCGGTGGTGCCCGCCACCAGCCAGACCCAGACGATGGCGGGCATCAGGAAGCCGATCGAGCTGAACAGCAGCACGCCGAGGTAGGTGCGGGCACCGTCCCGGGCCTTGGCGTCGCCCTTGTGCGCCACCAGCGGATAGGTGGACAGGGTCAGCACTTCGTAGGCGATAAACAGGGTGAACAGGTTGGCGGCGAACGCCACCCCCATGGCGCCGCTCAGGGCGACCGCAAAACACAGGTAGAAGCGGGTCTGGTGGTGCTCGCCGTTGCCGCGCATATAGCCGATGGCATAGACCGTGGTGACTACCCACAAACCGCTGGCCACCAGCGCAAACAGCACCGACAGCGGCTCGACATGCAGCGCCAGCGTCAGCCCCGGCGCCACCGCCGGCCCGACAAGCACCACACTGTCCAGGGCAATCCCGTCGGGCCCCAGCGCAATCTTCACAACGGTCGCAAACAGCAGCACGGCCGTGCCCAGCGACACGGTCTCGCGCAGGTTGGGCCAGCGCCCGCACAGGGCGATCAGCACCGCGCCCAGCAGTGGAATTACAAGGGTGAGCACCAGCAGGTATCCGGCACTCACAGGCCTGTACCCCACAGTAGGGCGCCGGCGCGCTCGGCGAGGCCGACCGTAAAGCGGGCATGGATTCCGAAATAGATATTGGCCAACACCATCAGCCACAGGGGCAGCAACATGGTCCACGGCGCTTCCTGCACCCGGTCATCCGCACCCGCGCGGAAATAGGCGACCTCCACCACCCGGCCGATATACACCAGCGCCAGCAGCGAGCCCGCCACCAGCACCGCGACCAGCAACCAGGCCTGCTGCGCAATCGCGGCGACAAACAGGTACCACTTGCTGATAAACCCGACGGTCAGCGGCACGCCCACCAGGCTCAGCCCGGCGAGCACAAAGCCCGCCATGGTCCAGGGCATGCGCCGGCCCAGCCCGGCGTACTGCTCGATCCGCGTGGCGCCGCACTGCCATACAACACAGCCCACGGCCATAAACAGCGCCGCTTTCATCAGCGCGTGATTAAACAGATGCAGGGTCGCGGCGCTGATACCCGCCGCACTGGCCAGTCCCAGGCCCAGCACCATGTAGCCGACCTGGGCCACGCTGGAATAGGCCAGCATGCGCTTGATATCGGTCTGCAGGATCGCCAGCACCGAGCCCACCAGCACGCCGGCCACCGCCAGCGGCAGCAGGATCTGCTTGAGCGGCAGCACGCCGAAGGAAAATTCGGCGCCGAACACCGTAAACAGAAAGCGCGCCAGCACATACAGCGCCACCTTGGTGGCGGTGGCGGCCAGAAATGCGCTCACCGCCGCCGGCGCCTGGGCATAGGCGTCCGGCAGCCACTGGTGCAGCGGGAACACCGCGAGCTTGATGCCCAGCCCGACCACGATAAACGCGAACGCCGTATGCACCGCGCGGCTGTTCTGCACCTCGGGTATACGCTGCGCCAGGTCCGGCATATTGAGGGTGCCGGTCATCGCGTACAGCAGGCCGATGCCGACCAGCAGAAAGGTGGCGCCAATGGTGCCCATGACCAGATAGCGGAACGCGGCCAGCAGCGCGGCGCGGTCGCGGCCCTGGCTCACCAGCAGGTAGGACGACAGGGAGGAAATCTCGAGAAACACAAACAGATTGAAAACGTCGGCGGTCAGGGTGATCCCCAGCAACCCGCACAAGGCCAGCAGAAACGCGGCGTAGAAGCTGTTGTGATTGTGGGCCGCGACATCGCGCTCGACGCTGGCCAGCGCGTAGGGCAGTATCGCCGCCGCCATCGCCGCCACGATCAGCGCGACCAGGGCGTTGAACACATCCACCCGGTACTCAATGCCCCAGGGCGGCGCCCACCCCCCCAGCGCATAGCTCAGCTCGCCGGCCGCCATGACCCGCAGCAGTATCGCAATGGCCAGCCCCAGCGCTGCCCAGCTGGTGAGTGTTGCCACCAGCCAGGACCAGCGTCCGCCGGGCAGCAGAAAGGCAATCGGCGCCGCCATCAACGGCAGCACCACCAGCAGAACCAGCAAGTGCTCAGCGATCAACGGCCCGCATCCTGTTCGAGTATGTCGTCTTCTTCGATGCTGTCGTAGGCGGCCTTGATGCGGACCACCAGTGCCAGCGCCAGCGCGGTGGTGGCGACCCCCACGACGATGGCCGTCAGTATCAGCACATGGGGCAGCGGGTTGGCGTAGACCTCGACATCCGACATGGCTATCGGCACAGCGCCACCGTCGACATAGCTGATGCTGATGTAGAACACGAACACGGAGGTCTGAAAAATATTCAGACCGATGACCTGGCGCACCAGGTTGCCGCGGCCCAGCACCATGTAAAAACCGCACATCATCAGGAAGATGACCAGCAGGTAGTTGTAGTGCGCGATCACCAGGCTCATCAGGAATGGCCACCGACGAAAGCAAAGAAAATCATGATGACCACCGAGGCCACCGTCAGCAGCACACCCAGTTCGATCAGGATAATGCCAATGTGCTGCCCGGTTACCGGGTTGGCGGCCAGTACGTCGTAGTCGAGAAAATTGCCGCCCAGCAACAGGGTCGCGACCCCGACCCCGGCGTACAGCAGCACCCCCGACGCGGCCAGCAGCCGCAGCAGCAGCGCCGGCACGATGCGCTCCGCGTGGTCGACGCCATAGACCAGGGCGTACAGCACAAACCCCGAACCGAAGATCACCCCCGCCTGGAACCCGCCGCCCGGCCCGTATTCGCCGTGGAACTGCACATACAGCGCGAACAGCAGAATCAGGGGCACCAGGAAGGTGGTGACCACGCGCAGTACCGGGTCCTTATCGATCGCCATCGCGGTCCCTCCGGTTCAGCAGCAGCACCAGGCCCAGCCCGGCGATAAAGATCACCGTCACTTCACCCAGGGTGTCGTAGCCGCGGTAGCTGGCCAGCACCGAGGTCACCATATTGGGTATGCCGATTTCCTCGGGCGAGGTCTCGATATAGCGCGGCGCCACATGCTGGCGCGCGGGCGCCTCCGGGTCGCCGAAACGCGGCAGGTCCAACGTGCCCCACACCAGCACCAGGCCGGTCACTACCACCAGCAGCAGGCGTCCGGCGGCGCCCGGCCGCGGCGGCCGCAGGGCGAACCCGGTCTTTGCCAGGGTGGCGAGTATCAGTACGGTGGACACGCCGGCGCCGACCGCCGCCTCGGTAAACGCCACGTCCGCGGCGTCCATGGACAAAAACAGGCTGGCGGACACCAGGCTGTAGATGCCGAACAGCATGGCGGCGGCGAACAGGTTGCCCAGGCGTATGACCGCGATCGCGATCGCCACCAGAAACCCCAGCAATACCGCTTCAATGACCCAGCTAATCATGGCGCGTCGCGTCCAGCGCCTCGAGTTCACCGCCGCGCACCGCCGCCTTGGCCAGCACGTAGGAGGCCGTGGGCGTGGTGAACAACAGGAAGAACAGGATCATGATCAGCTTCGCCACCGTCTGCCAGCCATCGGCCTGTAACAGCAGGCCCAGTATCACCAGTCCGGCGCAGCCTGTGTCGGTCATGCCGGAGGCGTGCAGGCGCGCAAAAAAATCCGGAAACCGCAGCACGCCCACCACGCCGAGTATGCCCCAGCCGGCGCCCAGCAGCAGGCACACGGCACTCAACAGCGCCAGCGCGCTCATGGCGAGTGGGCCTGGGCGCGCTCGTGGAACTTGAGCACTGCGAGCACGCCGATGTAGTTGATCAACGCGTAGACCAGGGCGATGTCGAGGTAGCCGCTGTAGCCCTCAAGAAACGCCAGCACGCAGATCATCAGCACGGTTTTGGTGCCGAACAGATTCACGGCCAGTATCCGGTCGTAAAGGCTTGGGCCGAGAAAGGCGCGCACCAGCGCCAGGCCCATGACCACCAGTATCGCCAGTGCCGTGACAGCGAGTACCGTCATCGGCGCGCCCAGCAGTCCGGCACGCGACGCTCCATCTCACCCGTCAGCAGATCGTCGGCACCGTCACGGGTCAGGGCCAGCACGTCGATGGAATCCGCGTGCACCGCCAAATACAGCGTGCCCGGGGTCAGGGTAATAGAGTTCGCGAAAGTCACCAGCCCCACGTCGCTGCGCTTGGTGGTAGGCACGCAGACCTGCGTGG
>JAVEVZ010000163.1:0-6736 GCA_034004805.1 Spongiibacteraceae bacterium
GAGGCGCTGCAAGCGGGCTGAACGTCTGACGCTGGACGTCTGACGCTTTGGTGTGCGGATTGCCGGGTTAGTGAGACTCTGACTGCACGCCGGACGCGAGATCGATAGCAATGGTTTTGGTTTTAGCGTCAAGCGTCCAGCGTCAGACGTCAGACTCTTCAAGCGGCGTCTGACGTCAGACGCTTTCAGGGCCACGCATTCAGCGCGGCCCTGAAAGCTCAATCCGGCAACGCAAACGCCATCAGCGCGTCGCCCGGCTCGGACCAGCCGTGGCCGCCGGCGGCGATCACGACGTACTGTTTCTGGTCCGCCCCCAGACGATAGGTCATGGGGGTGCTCTGGGCGGTATAGGGCAGGCGCACGTGCCAGAGTTCCTCGCCGCTGCGGGTGTCGAAGGCGCGGAATGCCTTTTCCGCGGCCGCGCCGATAAATAGCACGCCGCCGGCGGTGGCCAGTGAGCCGCCGGTGTTGGGCACGCCGGTTTCCAGCCAGAACGGCCAGGGTGCGAGGTCGCGGGTGGTACCCAGCGGGCGCTTCCAGACGATCTCGCCGCTCTTGAGGTCCACGGCCAGCAGCGAGCCCCAGGGACGTGGCACGCAGGGCGCGCCCAGCGGCGACACCAGCGCGGTGCGCATGCCGCCGTAGGGCGAGCCGGTCATCTGGAAATACTCCAGCGGGTAGCCCGGCGGGCGCGGTTCGCTGTCGAATTCGGCGCGCGGAATCAGGGTCACTACCGAGGCCCAGTGCATCTGGTTGACGAACATCAGGCCGGCCTCCGGGTCCACCGAGACGCTGCCCCAGTTGATGCCGCCGGTGGTGGCGGGGTACAGCACCGAGCCCTCAAACGACGGCGGCGTGAACACGCCGTCGTTGCGGTATTTGGCGAATTCGCGCTGGCAGGCGAGGCGGTCGAAGAACACCAGGCCGTCCATATCGTCGGCGCTGAGTTTGGCCGGGGTATGCAGCGGCGCCGGGTGGGTCGGGAAGGGCTGGGTGGGGGACAGCTTTTCGCCGGGCACGCCGCCCTGGGGCACCGGTCGCTCCTCTACCGGGTACAGCGGTTCGCCGGTCTCGCGGTCCAGCAGGAACACGTGGCCGACCTTGGTGGGCTGGATGATGCCGGGGCGGCCGCCGCCGACGCCGGGTATCTCGAACAGCACCGGCTGGGAGGCCACGTCGTAGTCCCAGACATCGTGGTGCACGGTCTGGAAGTGCCAGTTCACCTTGCCGGTGGCGGCATCCAGCGCGACGACGGAGGAGCCGTAATAGTCGAGGCCGTCGCGGTCGCCGGCGTAGATGTCGGGGGAGGGGTTGCCGGTGGGCACGAACACCAGACCGCGGGCCGCGTCCACGCTCATCGGCGCCCATACGTTGGGGCTGCCGCGGCTGTAGCGCGAGGCGTCGCTGGCGTGGCGCTCCAGGTAGTCCTCGGGCACCGGATCCCAGGCCCAGCGCAGCTCGCCGGTGACCGTGTCGAAGGCGCGCACCACACCGCCGGGGACGTCGTTGCGCTCGTTGTCGGGAACAAACGCACCGATCACCGCGATGTCGCCGATGATGGCCGGCGGCGAGGTCGGGTAGTACTCGCGGATCTGATGTTCACCGACGCCTTCGCGCAGGGCTACCTTGCCGCCGTTGCCAAAGCCGGGGCACAGCGCACCCGTGCGGGCGTCCAGGGCAATCAGCTCGGCGTCGCGGGTGCCGTACAGGATGCGGCTGTCACACAGCTTCCCCTGGGGCTTTTCCGCCTGCCAGTAGGCCACGCCGCGGCACACCGCCGGATAGAAGCCGCTCTTTTTATTGCGGACCTCGGGGTCGAAGCGCCAGCGTTCGGTGCCGCTGATCGGGTCCAGGGCAAATACCTTGCCGAAGGGCGAGCAGTAGTAAAGCGTGTCCTCGACGACGATGGGCGTGGCCTGGAAGGAACTCAGCGACCATTCGCCGCTGCCGTCGCTGATATCGCCCGAGTGATGGGTCCAGGCCACTTGCAGATGGTCCACGTTGTCGACGGTGATCTGGTTCAGCGGCGAGTAGCGGTTGGACTGCGGGCCACCGCCGTAGCTGGGCCACTCGGCCACCGGACCCTGGTAATCCACCTCGGGTGCCGGGGTGCGGCAGGCGACCAGCGCGAGGCTGGCGAGAACCCCTATCAGTAAACGCATGATTATTCCTTATCGGCGGTGGATGCATTGAGAAAGGCGGGTGCTTCGCCCCCGCCGTGCACGGTCAGTGCCGCGCCGGAGATATAGCTGGACAGGGGGCTGGCGAGAAACAGGCAGGCGTCGCCGATATCCTCCGGCACCGCCATGCGGCCCAGCGGAATGGTGCGGCCGACAGCTTCGATGCCGGCCTCGTCGCCGTAGTGCAGGTGCGCCTGCTCGGTGCGGATCAGCCCCGCGATGACGGCGTTGATGCGCACCTTGGGGGCCCACTCCACCGCCAGCGAAGTGCACAGGTTCACCAGCCCGGCCTTGGCAGCGCCATAGGCGGCAGTGCCGGGGGAGGGGCGGATCGCGGACACGCTGGCGATGTTGATAATGGTGCCGCCACTGTCCTGCTGCTGCATGATGCGGTTGGCGGCCTGGGCAAAATTCAGCGGCGCCAGCAGGTTCAGGCGGATGATTGATTCGGAGAATCGCGGCGAGGCGGTGGCGGCATCTGCCATGGGCGCGCCGCCGGCGTTGTTGACCAGTACGTCGAGGCGCCCGAAGCGCTCCACGGTAAAGGCGATAGCGGCGTCGATCTGCTCCGGGTCACGGACATCCACGCTGGTGAACACGGCGGTTTTGCCGCCGGCCGCGGGCAGTTCTTCGGGGGTGCTGCGTCCGCAGATCACGACATCGGCGCCGGCGCCCAGAAAGCGCTCGGTAATGCCGCGGCCCACGCCCTTGGCGCCGCCGGTGACAATAACGACTTTGCCGGTGAAGTCGAGTCGGTTTTCCATGGTAATAGACGTCCCCCTAACGGTTCTTTAGTGTCGCGGCGCTGGCATGCGCACTGTGGTGGAGTGATATGGTGTGGTGACGGTCCCGCCAGGGCCACTCCCGGCCAGGCAGCACCCGTGGACTCGCTGGTCTGTTTGGATCAGGCGGCATTATAGAGGGCTGTGGCATAAACGCATGACCTGTTTGGAGGATACTGCGGTCGCGGCCAGAACAGCGGCTTGCGGTGCCCGCGGCCATTCCCTAGCATGGGCGCCCACTACCACGGCGATCTGGCCAGCATGCTTCCCGTCACAGGCCAAGGCATAACCCCGGCACAGCGCGGTGATCCCGTCGTGCATCCGACTGATCCGGTCGCAGGCTGATTCTGTATGGGTTGTGCGTGAAACGCCGCCCTGATCTTTTTTTTTGGTCTTCTGGTTTAAGGAATTTCGATATGAGCGACAGTTTGCCCACTCTGGCGATACTCGGTGGTACCGGCGATCTCGGCACGGGCCTGGCCCGGCGCTGGGCCCAGGCAGGTTATGCGGTAGTGATCGGCTCGCGTACCCTGGACAAGGCCCAGGCCGCCGTCGAGGACCTGCAGAAAGTGATGGCCGAGCGTGGCGCCGGCGCCGTCAATGTCCGCGCGATGGACAATCTGGCGGCGGCGCAGGCGGCGGATATCGTGGTGATAACCGTGCCTTTCAGCCACCAGGCCGCGACCCTGACGCTGGTCAGGGACGCCCTGCAGGGCAAGATTCTGATCGATGTGACGGTGCCCTTGGTGCCGCCCAAGGTCGCCCGGGTACAACTGCCTGAACAGGGCTCCGCAGGGCAGATCGCCCAGGCGCTGCTGGGCGAGGGCGTCCAGGTCGTATCCGCTTTCCAGAACGTGGCTGCCCACCACCTGCAGGAAGGCAATAACCTGGACTGCGACGTGCTGGTCTGCGGTGACTCCAAGGATGCCCGCAGCGCGGTGATCACCCTCGTGGAGGCGGCCGGCATGCGCGGTTTTCACGCTGGCAGCATCGCCAATTCCGCAGCCGCCGAGGCCCTGACGTCGGTGCTGATCTTTATCAACAAGCAGTACAAGTGCCACGCGGGTATCCGCATCACCGGGCTGCCCGACGAGGACTGATCGACTTGAGGCCATCCGTGGAATTGCTGGCCCTGGCGGGCCTGCCGCTGATTGCACCGGGTGATGACCTGGCGCGCATTCTGGCTTCGGCGCTGACCGGTGCGCAGCCGGGGGATGTGCTGGTGCTGGCGCAGAAAATCGTGTCCAAGGCGGAAAACCGCTACCGCGCGCTGGCTGACGTGCAAGCCTCCCCGGCGGCCTGCGACTGGGCGGCGAAGGTCGATAAAGACCCGCGCCTGGTGCAGTTGATTCTCGACGAATCCACCGAGGTGCTGCGCTGGCGCAGGGGTGCGATGATTGTGCGCCACCGGCTGGGCCAGGTGCAGGCCAATGCCGGCATCGATCAGTCGAATATTCCCGCGGAGCCCGGTAACCCCAGAGTGCTGCTGCTGCCCGTCGATCCCGATGCCAGCGCCCGGCGGCTGCGCGAAGCACTCAGCGCAGCCTGTGGTTTTGATCTGCCGGTCATCATCGCCGATTCGGCGGGTCGGCCCTGGCGCAACGGCATACTGGGTTTCGCTATCGGCAGTGCCGGCATACAGCCGGTGGTGGATAAGGTCGGTGAGCGCGACCTGTTCGGGCGGCCGCTGGAAATTACCCAGGTGGCCGTGGTTGACGAACTGGCCTGCGCGGCGTCCCTGCTGATGGGTCAGGCGGCTGAGGGGCTGCCCGCGGTACTGGTGCGCGGCGCCCGCTGGCAGCCGGCGGACTGTGGCGCCGGGGCCCTGATCCGCGCCCCTGAAGAGGATTTGTTCCGTTGACGGGCCTGCAGAAAAACGGAGCCCGGGTGATTGCCCTGTCCGGCGGTGTCGGTGGCGCCAAGCTGGCCCTGGGTCTGACCCACAGTCTCAAGCCGGACCAGTTGATGGTCGTGGTCAATACCGGCGATGACTTCGAACACCTGGGACTCACCATCTGTCCGGACCTGGACACCCTGCTCTATACCCTGGCGGGGGTCGCCAATCCCCAGCAGGGCTGGGGGCTGCGCGGCGAATCCTGGGCTGTGCTGGACCAGTTGCGACGCCTGGGCGGGGAGGACTGGTTTCAGCTCGGTGACCTGGACATCGCCACGCACCTGCTGCGTGGCCAGTGGCTGCGTGAGGGGCTCAGTCTGAGCCAGGTCACGGCGCGGCTCGGCGAACGCTTCGGGCTGAGCTGCCGGATTGTGCCCATGAGCGATGATCCGGTGCGCACCATGGTCCGCTGCGAAACCGGCGAGTTGGGCTTTCAGGAATATTTCGTGCGCGAGCGCTGTGCGCCGCGGGTCAGCGGCTTTCGCTTTGCCGGCGTGGAGACCGCGCGTCCCCAGGCGGACTGGATGCGGGCCCTGGCTGACCCGGCGCTGGAGGCCGTGCTGATCTGCCCCAGTAATCCCTTCGTGAGTGTCGGCCCGATGCTGGCGCTGCCCGGTGTGCGCGAGCAGCTGGCGCGGAGCGCGGCGCCGGTGGTGGCGGTGTCCCCCATTGTGGGTGGCCAGGCCCTGAAAGGTCCTGCCGCCAAAATGATGGAAGAGCTAGGCCTGGCGGCGACTGCACTGGGCGTGGCCCGGCACTACCAGGGCGTCATTGATGCCCTGGCGATCGACAGCCAGGACGCCGACCAGGCGCCGGCCATCGAAGCCCTTGGCATCCGCGCACTGGTCACCGGCACGGTGATGAAAACCCTGCCGGACCGTATTAGGCTGGGCCAGGAGCTGCTCGATTTTTCCCGCCAGCTGAGGGCCGCCAGCCCGCGGCCCCGCGGTTTGTCTGGCGTGTCCGGTACGGAGTAGCGTGCGATGATCTGGGCGGTGTTGCCCCTCAAGGATTTCGGCGAAGCCAAGCAGCGACTGGGCGGCTGCCTGACGCCGACCGAGCGCCGCGCCCTGTTCCAGGCCATGGTCGAGGATGTGCTCGGGGTGCTGTGCGCCTGCGATCGGTTGAGCGGTGTCGCCGTATTGTCCGACGACCCCACGGCGCGGCTGCTGGCGGAGCGCTACGGGGTACAATGCTGGCTGGAATCCAGTCTGGGGCGCGGGCTCAACGGTGTCGTCGCCGGCGCCGGACGCAAACTGGCGAGCCTGGGGGTGAAGCTGATGCTGGTGGTGCACGGCGACCTGCCGCTGCTGAATCAGCGGGATTTGAACACCCTGATCGACGCCCACCTGAGCCTGCCGGGGCCCGCCCTGAGCGCAGTGCCGGATCGCGCCGGCACGGGCAGCAACTGCCTGTTGCTGAGCCCGCCGGATGCCCTGGTGCCGCGCTTTGGCGCAGACAGCTTTCAGGCCCACGCCGCCGCCGCGCAGGCTCAGGGACTGATCTGGAATCCCCAGCCGCTGGCGGCGCTGGGGGGAGATATCGACTCGCCCGAGGACCTGGCGTGGCTGATCGAACAGCCTCAGTTGGGAGGCCACAGTCGGGACTACCTGCAGGCCAGTGGCATCGCCCGGCGCCTGCAGCAGACCGCCATCAATGAACCTACGTCACCGGATGCGGAGAACGGCCATGTCAGCGGTTGAACGTCAGTCAGGGTTTGCATTGCAGTCCGTCGGGTCAGAGCCGGCGGCGCGGCACGACGCTTTGCTGGCTGAACTGCAGGCGCAGGTCCTGCGCGGTGGGCTGTTGAGCGAGCAACAGGCCCTGGCGCTGGCCGAGCTGCCGGGTTCACCGGCTCTGCTGGCCGCGGCCGGAGTCCT
>JAVEVZ010000164.1:0-6723 GCA_034004805.1 Spongiibacteraceae bacterium
TCTGTTTGTTGAGGGTTTAATGAAGGAAGTGCAGGTGATCTGTTCGGTCTTGTCCGCTGAAAAGGACCTGGACCCCGATTTAGCCGCACTGATCGGCACTTCCGCAGCGCTGGCTGTTTCCGGTATTCCCTTTAACGGGCCTATCGGTGGCGCGCGGGTTGGCTACACCGACGAGAACGGCTACTTACTGAACCCGTCCTACAGCCAGCTCAAGACCAGCAAGCTGGACATGGTGGTTGCGGGCACCGCTGACGCGGTACTGATGGTCGAGTCGGAGGCCGCCGAGCTCACCGAAGACCAGATGCTGGGTGCGGTGCTGTTTGCCCACCAGGAAATGCAGGCCGTGATCGAGGTCATCCGGCAACTCGCGGCGGAAGCCGGCAAGCCGCGCTGGGACTGGCAGGCACCGCAGGTCGATGGCGCACTGGTCGGCGCGTTGAACGAATTGTGTGGCGCAGCGCTGGGCGACGCCTACCGCATCACCGACAAGCAGCAGCGCCAGGACGCCATTGCTGCCGCCAAGGATCGCGCGATTGAGCAGCTGGCCGGTGGCGAGACGCCGGCCTTCAGTGCCGAGCAGGTCAAGGAACAGTTCAAGGCGCTGGAAAAGCGCATCGTGCGCGAACGCATCCTCAACGGCGAGCCGCGCATCGATGGCCGCGACGGCAAGACCGTGCGCCCGATCCGCGTCGAAGTCGGGGTGCTGCCCAAGACCCACGGTTCGGCGCTGTTCACCCGCGGCGAGACCCAGGCCATCGGCGTGGCGACGCTGGGTACAACCCGCGATGCGCAGCTGATCGACGCGCTGGAAGGTGAGCGCAAGGACGGCTTTATGCTGCACTACAACTTCCCCCCTTATTCGGTGGGTGAGTGCGGCCGCATGGGCGGTACGGGCCGCCGCGAAATCGGCCACGGACGCCTGGCGCGGCGCGGCCTCGCCGCGGTGCTGCCGAGTGCTGACAGTTTTCCGTATACCGTGCGCGTGGTGGCTGAAGTCACCGAATCCAACGGCTCCTCGTCCATGGCCAGCGTCTGCGTCGGCAGCCTGTCGCTGATGGATGCGGGTGTGCCGCTGAAGGCGCCGGTGGCCGGTATCGCCATGGGCCTGGTCAAGGACGGCGACCGCTTTGCAGTGCTGACCGATATCCTGGGCGACGAGGATCACCTCGGCGACATGGACTTCAAAGTGGCCGGCACCGCTGCAGGCATCACGGCGCTGCAGATGGATATCAAGATCGAGGGCATTACCGAGCAGATCATGGAGCAGGCACTGCAACAGGCCATGACCGCCCGGCTGCATATCCTCGGGCAGATGAACGACGTACTGAGTCAGCCGCGCACCAGCCTGTCGGCCAATGCGCCCAGCATGACCACGCTCAAGGTGGATGCGGACAAGATTCGCGACATCATCGGCAAGGGTGGCGCCACCATCCGTTCGATCTGCGAGGACACATCCGCCCAGATCGATATCGAGGACGATGGCACGGTGCGGATCTACGGTGTTGACCAGGCCAGCATGAACGCCGCGGTAGAGCGTGTGCTGGAGATCACCGCAGAGGCGGAGATCGGCGCGATCTACGAGGGCACGGTGGCACGGATCGTCGATTTCGGCGCCTTTGTCACGATCCTGCCCGGCAAAGATGGCCTGGTACACATTTCCCAGATCGCCAACGAGCGCGTCGAGAATGTGTCCGACTACCTGAAGGAAGGCCAGACGGTACGCGTCAAGGTGCTGGACGTGGACCAGCGCGGCCGCATCAAGCTGTCCATCAAGGAAGTTGACGAGACCGCCGCAGAGGCGTGATCTGATCCTGCTCGCAGGACAGTGCAAAAGGGGCTACGGCCCCTTTTTTCTTGCCCGGCATTTGCTGCCTGAAACCGGTTGCCCACGGGCTGTGCAGTTCGTGACAGAGGCGCGCTGATCCGGCGACCGAGTTGATGCGTATTGACTGTCAGCTTTCCTCTACGGGGTTTACCATGGCGCCAGTAGCTCAACTCAACAGTCGGAGAATCGCGCCGGTGATTCCCATCAGTGAAGCGCGTCGCCTGCAGGAAGATCCCTGGGCGCTGTGCCTGACCCGCGTGGCCAGCGCCGACCGCGACGCCTTTGCGCGCCTGTTTGAACACTTTGCCCCGCAGATCCGCGCTTTTGGTCTCAGCACCGTGATTCCTGACCGGTCCGGTCAGTTTGCCGACGAGCTGGTGCAGGAGGTGATGATCGCGGTCTGGAACAAGGCTGCACGCTATGACGCCAGCAAGGCGGGGGCGGCCACCTGGATCTTTGCCATCGCGCGCAACAAGCGCATCGATCTGCTGCGCAAACTCAAGCGCCAGGAACCCACGGTGGATGTCGACGAGATCTGGCCGCTGATCGACGAGGGCCCGGGGCCGGAGGAGCTGTTGGGCCAGTCGGGGATTGAGCGGCGGGTCCGCAGCTCACTGATGGACCTGCCGGAGAGCCAGCGCCAGGTGCTGGTCATGGCTTATATGGAGGGCAAATCCCACAGCGAGATTGCCGAGGATCTGGCCTTGCCGCTGGGCACGGTGAAATCGCGGATACGCCTGGCAATGCAGCGCCTCCAATTGGTTTTTGACGGGCAGGATCATTGAATGCAGTACCATCCTCAGCAGTATTGGCTGGAGCAGTATGCAGCCGGCTCTCTGGCGGTGGGCCAGGCGCTCTGCGTGGCAGTGCACCTGAGTTTTTGCCGCAGCTGCCGGGTTCAGGTGCAGGCCTACCAGCAACTGGGCGGCGCGATACTCGAGGGCTTGGCCCCGCAGGCCGTCGGCGGCGATCTGTTCGCGCGGGTCATGGCGCGTATCGATGCGCCGCAGCCGGAGGCGCCGCCCGCGCCGCCCGCGGCGGGTGATCCCCGGGTGCCTCCGCCGCTGCGCCACCTGGTCAGTGCCGGCTTTGACCAGCTCGCCTGGTCCTGGCAACTGCCCTCCCTGCGGGTCGCGCACCTCGAACTGGGGGATGGTCTGCAGGTGGCGTTGCACCGCATCAGGTCCGGTGGTGCCGTGCCTGAGCACGATCACCGCGGCGAGGAGCTGACCGTGGTATTGAACGGCAGTTTTTCGGATCAGGACGGGGTTTACAGCGACGGCGACTTCCTGTTTCGGCAGCCGGGCGAGGTGCACCGGCCGACCGCTGCGCAAAACGAGGAGTGCATCGTATTGAGCGTGCAGGAGGCCCCGGTGCGCTTCACGGGGCCCATCTATCGCTTGATCAACCCGCTGCTGCGCTGACAGCTGCGCCTGGTCGTGGGCGCGATTTCACAGCTTTTTTAGCCCCGGTCACGCCCCTGCGTACCGGGGCTTTTTTCTATGCGCCCAGGTCCGGTGTGAAGGGCTTCCGCCGTCCTCCCCGGCCAGCGCCCCTCAGAGCTTCCTTAGAGAACTGTAACCCATGAAAAATCGTTTATTTATCAGATGCCTATAGCATTTTCTGGCAATTCTTATACATCTGTAACCCAATACTCGTTAGAGTAAGAATAGGCTTGCACTACACTGCTTCCATTACTGCGCAACGGGAACGTCATTATGTCTGACAAAGTCATCATCGCCTCTTCGGACTGCCACGCGGGGCTGCCGATTCGGCGCTATCGCGATTATCTCGACAGTCGGTATCGCGATATTTTCGACCAGGCGGTTGGCATTGAAATCGAGCGCATCCAGAGCGCGGAAAAGAGCTTTCTGATCAAGGAAATCAACGACGAATGGCGCGCGGGCAACGAGAAGCCGCTGTCCGGCGCCTGGGATTACGACGAGCGCATCAAGGTGCTGGACAAGGATGGCATCGCTGTCGAGGTGGTGTTTCCCGACGGGATCACCGAGATCAACACCCCGCCCTTCGGCGCGGGCCTGTCGCTGCCCACCAAGGATATCGTTCCGGAGCTGCAGTGGGCCGGGGCCCGCGCCCACAACCGCTGGCTGGTGGAGTTCTTTTCGCCCAGCGCTGTGCGGCATATTCCGGTGGCGGTCGTGCCGCTGCTATGGGATGTCGAGGAAGCCATCGGCGAGGTCCGCCGGGTCCATGCCGAGGGCATCCGCTCGGTATTGATTCCCGCCATGTGGGGCGAGATGGACGCCTACCACCATCCCAAGTACTACCCCTTCTGGGAAGCATGCCAGGACCTCGGCGTGGTGGTGAACTTCCACTCCGGCCCCGGCCCCATGGCCGACTTCTTCGGCAAGGACTGGCCGCTGGAGCAGACCGCGGGGCTGGACGGCGCCATGGGCCTCTATGTTGGGGAGGTGTTCTGGTGGACCTACCGCCCGCTGGCCTTCATGTTGTGGGGCGGCGTGTTCGAGCGCTACCCGCGCCTCAAGGTGGTGATGACCGAAACCGGCACCAACTGGATGCTGCAGCCCTGGCTGCGGATACTGGACTACAACTACAGCGACAAGGCCTTCAGCGCCAAGCTCGGCGATTTCACCAGCCATCTGAGCATGAAACCCAGCGACTACTTCCGCCGCAACGTGGCCCTGGGCGCCTCCTGCATCCCCCGCGGCGATATCGAGATCCGGCACGAAGTGGGCGTCGATCTGCTGATGTGGGGCAGTGACTACCCGCACCCCGAAGGCAGCTGGCCCAATACGGCCGCCGCTCTCAAGGATGCCTTTACCGGCTTTCCGGAGCAGGATGTGCGGGCAATTCTGGGTGAGAACCTGCTGCGCTTTTACGGTCTGGATCGCGCGGCGATAGCGCCCATTGCCGAGCGCATCGGCCCCAGCATCAAACAGTTTGCAGCCTGATCACCCCACAACAGCCTTGCGGAGAACACGTTATGCGCCTGGAACCCTGCGAATCCAAAACCAACGAGCTGCCGCCGATCCCCAACGGCTGGTTTGCGGCGGCCTGGAGCCGCGACCTGCGCAAGGGCGAAGTGCAGCGCCTGTATGCCTTTGAGCGGGAGCTGGTGCTGTTCCGCACCCGCAGTGGCGAAGCGGTGGTGCTGGATGCCTTCTGCCCGCATATGGGGGCCCACCTGGGCATCGACGGCAAGGTGGTGGGCGAGACCGTGGCCTGCCCCTATCACGGATGGCAGTTTGATCGCGGCGGCAGCTGTACCCACATTCCCTACTGTGACGAGATCCCCAGCCGCGCCAAGGTGCGTGGCTGGCCGGTGTTGGAACGCAACCACATGATTTTCGTGTGGCACCACGCCGAGGGCGCCGCGCCGGACTGGGAACCCTCCGAGGTGGCCGATCTGTACAGCGATGACTGGTCCGAGGTGCGCTACGCGGAATTCGAGACTGACGTGCACGTCCAGGACATGGCGGAAAACAGCTGCGATCCGGTGCATTTCCAGTATGTGCACAAGTCGCCCACGGTGCCGGAAATGGAAATCAACATCGACGGCCGGGTGCTGAAGATGAAGGCGAAGTTTGCCAATCCGGTGGTGGGTACCCATGACCTGACCTCCGATGTGGAGGGTATCGGCCTGGCCATTGTGCGCAGCAGTTATGGCCCGGGCATGGAGATGATCACCTACTCCAGCTCCCTGCCCATTGAGCGCAACCGCACCCTGACCCGCTGGGCTTTGACGGTCACCAACAATATCGTCGACATGGTGGGCGACGACCATATGAACGGCATTCTGGCCGGCGTGCAACAGGACGTGCCGATCTGGAAAAACAAGGTCCACCGCCACAAGCCGCTGTTCTGCAAGGCCGACGGCTATCTGGTGGAATTCCGCAAGTGGATCAGGCAGTTTTATTGATCGACGCTGTCGCCACGGCCGCGGGCTTTGCCCCGCGGTGGTGGCCCGGGCTGTCGCTCCTTCCCCCATACCGGGTGCGCTGAGCCTGACGGGCGCGGCCCGGTCTCGCGGTTAAGCGTATCTTCGCCGGCGGTGATCCGGCTTCGTTGTATAAACCGGGCGCCCGCGTATCATCACGCGATAATCCGGCAATCTGAAGTACCCCTGACCATGCGCGAAACCGCCCGGCATGTTGCGTCCTACTACGCGGCGTCGCTTGTGGAAACGCCGTCATACCCGGCATTGCACACCGACATCGACACTGACGTGTGCGTGGTGGGCGGCGGGTTTACCGGTCTGTCGGTGGCGCTGGAACTGGCCCAGCGCGGCGTGGGTGTGGTGTTGCTGGAGGCACAGCGCATCGGCTGGGGCGCCAGCGGGCGCAACGGCGGACAGCTGATCCAGGGCATGGCGTACGTCGCGCGCTTCGAGCGCTATCTCGGGGCGGACGCGGCCCGGCAACTGTGGCAACTGGGCGTTGATTGCGTACAGCTGGTGCGCGAGCGCATTGCGCGTTATGGCATCGATTGCGACCTGCGCATGGGGGTATTCGAAGCGGCCACCAAACCGCGGCACCTCGACGCCCTGCAGGCCTATCTCGACGACGGGCAGCGTCGCGGCTACCCCCACGCCATGGCGTTTATCGGCCGCGACCGGGTGCGGGAAGTGGTCAACAGCGATCGCTACCTGGGCGGGGTACTGGACCGGGGCAGCGCGCACCTGAATCCACTCAAGCTGTGTGTCGGCGAGGCCACGGCCGCGGCAGCGCTGGGTGTAAAGCTGTTTGAAAACACGCCGGCGCTGCGCGTCCGGCCCGGGGCGCGGGTAGATATCCACACGGCGACGGGGCGGGTGAACGCCGCGCAGGTGGTGCTGGCCGGCAATGCCTATCTGGGCAAGCTGAACCGTTACCTCCAGGGGCGCGTACTGTCTGCGGGTTCCTATATCGTCGCCACCG
>JAVEVZ010000165.1:0-6699 GCA_034004805.1 Spongiibacteraceae bacterium
AATCGCCGCTCTTGCGCAGCTGATTCATGTAGGCCTCCATGGCCGGCACCTGGTCCACGTCGGGACAGAAGAAGGGGTTGTTGTCCACTTCATTCCAGTCGACCTTGCCAATGGTCACCGGACCCAGCTGCGACAGATAACCCCGCACCTGAATGCCTGCCTGCTCGCGCAGCCACTTCTTGGCAATTGCGCCCGCGGCCACCCGCATCGCAGTCTCCCGGGCCGATGAACGGCCGCCGCCGCGGTAATCCCGCAGGCCGTACTTCTGCTGGTAGCTGTAATCCGCGTGCATGGGGCGGAAACTGCTGGAGATCCTGCTGTAGTCCTTGGAGCGCTGGTCCTGGTTTTCAATCAGCAGGCCAATCGGGGTGCCGGTGGTACGCCCTTCGAAGACCCCCGAGAGTATCCTGACCTGGTCGGCTTCGCGGCGCTGGGTGGTGTAGCGCGAGGTGCCGGGCTTGCGCCGGTCGAGATCGGGCTGGATATCGGCCTCAGACAACACCAGGCCCGGCGGGCAGCCGTCGACGATACAGCCCAGCGCCGGCCCGTGACTCTCGCCGAAGGTGGTTACACAAAACAGTTTTCCGATGCTGTTGCCAGACATGCTGTGGTCCGATTTGCCATCCCAGAAAGGCGCGCAGTATAAGCCATCGTCCGCCGGCGGTCAGAGTACGTCCGGCAAATCCTCGCAATGAATCGCCAGTATGCCGTGCCCGCCGCGTTCAAACTCCAGCCAGGTAAAGGGCAGTTCCGGGAATGCCGCCTCCAGCGCCGGCCAGCTGTTGCCCACCTCCAGCACCAGCAGGCCGCCGGGCGCCAGAAACTGCCGCGCCTGCGCCACGATCTGACGCGCCGCATCGAGACCGTCGTCGCCACTGGCGAGCGCCAGCGCCGGTTCGTGCAGGTATTCGGCGGGCAGCGCTGCCATATCTGCGCAATCCACATACGGCGGGTTGCTGACAATCAACTCATAGGTCCTGCCGGCAAGCCCGGCAAACAGGTCCGACTGTACGAGTTCAACCCGTGGCTCCAGGGCATAGCGCGCCACATTCACCCGGGCCACTTCCAGCGCGTCGGGGGACAGGTCGGTCAAATCCACGTGCGCATCGGCAAAGGCCAGCGCACAGGCAATGCCGATGCAGCCGCTGCCGGTACACAGGTCGAGGATGCGCCGTGGCTCCACCGCCCCCAGCCAGGGCTGGAAGCCCTGCTCGATCAGCTCGGCGATGGGCGAGCGCGGAATCAGCACCCGCTCGTCGACCTTGAACTTCAGGCCTGCAAACCACGCCTCCCCGGTCAGATAGGGCACCGGGATTCGCTGCTCGATGCGGGTGCAAAGATTCACCAGCACCAGTTCGCGCTCGCGCCGGGTCAGGCGACAATCCAGCATCGCGGGGTCGATATCGTAGGGCAGTTGCAACACATGCAGGATCAGTTGCAGCGCGTCATCATAGGCATTGTCCGTGCCGTGACCGAAGTACAGCCCTGCACCCTGAAACTGAGTCAGAGCCCAGCGCAGATAGTCGCGGATAGTGTGCAGGTCGGTGGCAACTTGATTGCTGGCTTCCAGCATGATGAGCGGCTCCTGTGGCGAATGCGGCAGTTTACCCCAGGCGTTGATCCGGGCGCCGACTCGGTGCGTATCCCAGTGCCATCATTCCAAGGAAGTGCTACCATGGCCATCGCTAAAATTTCACCGGCTGAAGAAGGTTGTCCCGTGGAAAACGCATACACCAGCATCATTCGCGAAGTCGGTGAGGATCCCACCCGCGAGGGATTGCTCGACACGCCCAAGCGCGCCGCCAAAGCTATGAAGTTCCTAACCCGCGGTTACCACCAAACCCTGGATGAGGTGGTCAACGGTGCGCTGTTCGAGTCCGACGCCAGCGAAATGGTAGCGCTCACCGATATCGAGCTCTACTCCCTGTGCGAACATCATCTGCTGCCTTTTGTGGGCCGCGCGCACGTCGCCTACCTGCCCCAGGGAAAAGTAATCGGGCTGTCAAAAATAGCACGCATCGTGGATATGTACGCGCGGCGCATGCAGATCCAGGAACAGCTTACCCACCAGATCGCACAGGCGGTGGAAGAGGTCACCGGCGCCGCTGGCGTGGCGGTGGTCATCGAGGCCAAGCATTTCTGCATGATGATGCGCGGCGTCGAAAAACAGAACTCGGTGATGAAAACCTCCGCCATGCGCGGCGCGTTTCGTGACAGCCATGCAACCCGCAGCGAATTTATGGCGCTGCTGGTCAATCGCTGATCCCTCCCCGCGACGCTCACTACGCGTCGCAGCATAGACAAGCCCTCAACAAAAAACCGGCGCTCAGGGCGCCGGTTTGCGTTGTGATCACAGTGTTCAACGCAGCTCAACGCGTCAGCAGTGTTTGCGCGGTCTTGACCATCTCGGCCTCGCGCTTGCTGTCGATCGCTGAAAAATCCAGCGGCGCCGGCACCGCGAGCCCGCGCTTGACCGTCGCGCGATCATCGATGCGCTTGATCCAGGCCTGCAGGTTCGGCATGTCGTCGATCGCGATGCCCGCCCATTCATGCATGCTGATCCAGCTGAAGTTGGCGATATCGGCAATCGAATAGTCATCGCACAGATAGTCGCGCCCCTGCAGCTGGCCTTCGATAACACCGTACAGGCGCCGCGTTTCGTTGTGATAGCGCTCGATCACCGCCGGAATTTTCTCCGGGAAATAGCGGTAGAACACATTGGCCTGGCCCTGCATGGGCCCGACACCGCCCATCTGGAACATCAGCCACTGGACAACATTGAAACGCCCCGCAGGGTCGGAGGGCATCAGCCTGCCGGTCTGCTCCGCCAGGTACAGCAGGATCGCGCCGGACTCGAAAATGGTGAGGTCGTTGTTGCCCCGGTCGATGATTGCCGGAATCCGGCCATTGGGGTTGATCCGCAGATAGTCGGGCTGCTTCTGTTCGCCCTTCTCCAGCTGTATCGGCTTGACGGTATAGGGAAGACCCAGCTCTTCGAGGGCGATGGATACTTTCCAGCCGTTCGGGGTTGATGCGGTATAGAGCTCAATCATGGGGATTCTCCTGCCAGAAGGTGTTGATTTCCGCGGCGAGCATCGGGGCCTGCGCTTCCATATGGAAGTGGTGGCTGCCCGGCATGAGCTTCCAGCGCAGCTGGCTGAACTGACCGAGAGCCTCGCGCCAGTTCATGCGTCCGCCCACGCCCGACTCCGCCAGCAACAGCAGCGCGGGCACCTGCAGGGCCCGGACCAGGGCCTCGCTGTGGGCGCGGGTGAGCTTCAGCGCCGACGCGGTGCGCAACCGCGGGTCGGCGCGCCAGTACCAGCGACCGTCGCGCTGTACCAGGCCCCGTGTTACCAGCCGTTGCGCACTGGGTTCGGCGATACCGGTGGCGCGCTGCAGGACAGCCACCGCCTCCTCAGGGCCGGCATAGCGGGTCGGCTGTTTGTCGCCCAGCGCCAGATTGTCGCGCAGATGCCTGCCCAGCTGCGCGGCGGTTTCCTCAATGGTCACCGGCTCGGGCCACAGGGCTTCCAGCAGCGCGACGGAGACAATGCGCTCCGGCAGCGCCGCCGCCAGCAGCAGACTGATCAGCGCGCCCCGCGAATGGCCCAGCAGATGAAAGCGCGTCCAGCCCAGTTGGTCGGCGACCCGCATCAGGTCCAGCAGGTCGTCCCACAGGTTGTAACTGCCCTGCGGCGATTTGTGCTGACTGAGGCCCTGGCCCGGCAGATCCAGAGCGATCAGGTGGCAATCGGCCAGCAGCGGCGCCAGCACGTCAAAGCTGGCGGCGTTGTCCAGCCACCCGTGCAGGGCCAACACCGGCCGCGCACCGCGGCGTCCCCACTCGCGGGCGGCCAGGGTGATGCCCGGAAGTGAAAATTCACGTTCCCTGGCATCCCCGTATTGCGGGCTTTTACTGTGCATAAACCTTCTCGGTCCTGTCGGGTCACTGCCCGTCGCGATGCTCGTGTTCGTGCCACAGTGCCTCAAGACGACAACAGCCCGGCGCCCAGAACTCGCCGCTCAGCACCGCGATACTGGCGGTGCCCATCACGGGGCCACGGCTTGCATCGCCCTCCACCAGCAGCCCGATCAACGCCGACACGAAAGGGTTGTGGCTGACCAGCATCACGCCGTCGCCCGCGGCGTCCAGTTCGGACAGAAAAGCACCCGGTGCATCGTTGGGCGTGATATTCGCCTGCTCGCGACGCGCCAGGCCACCAATCACAGCGGCAACTTCGTCCGCCGTCTGCTGTGCGCGGCGATAGGGGCTTACCCACAGACTTAGGGGCTGGTAGCCGCTGGTTTTCAGCCAGCGCGCCGCGGCACATGCCTGGCGGCGGCCCTCGTCGGTCAGGGCTCGATCGGCATCGGCATGGGCACCGGTAAGAGCACGCGCCTGACCATGGCGCATGATGATCAGCTGCATGACGCCTCCCGGACTCAGCGGGTTATGAATTCAACGTCGCGGTTCTGCTCGGCCCACATCAGGCTGCCGACTACCGAGGCGACGGTCTTGCGCTCGTAAATGATGGCGTACAGTCCGCTCACCAGCGGCATGCGCACACTCAGCCGGTCCGCCTCTTCCTTGAGCAGGCGCAGCGTATTGACGCCCTCCGCCACCTGGCCCAGATCGGCGATAATGTCGTCCAGCGCGCGGCCCTGGCCCAACTCGAAGCCGACACGGTAATTGCGCGACAAAGGGGACATGCAGGTCACGATCAGATCGCCGACACCGGACAGGCCCAGAAACGTCATGGGGTCGGCACCAAGCTTGACCGCAAAGCGGCTCATCTCCGCCAGGCTGCGGGTCAACAACATGCTGATGGTGTTGTGGCCAATGCCCATGGCCGCCGCCATACCGGCCATGATGGCGTAGACATTCTTGAGCGCACCGCCCAACTCTACGCCGTACATGTCGTTGCTGCCGTAGACGCGAAAGTACGAGCAGTGCAGCAGCGCCTGGATCACGCTGATCAGCGCTTCGTCGTTGCTCGCCACCACCGTTGCCGTGATCTGCCGGGCGGCGATCTCCTTGGCGAGGTTGGGACCGCTCATCACGCCCAGGCGCACCTGCGGGATTTCCTCCGCCAGTACCTGACTCATGAGGTGGAAACCGTCGGGCTCTATGCCCTTGGTGGTGCTGATCAGCAGGCAGTCCGCGCTGAGCTTGGCGGCGACGCTGCGCGCCACTTCGCGACAGGAACGGCTGGGCACCGCCATAAATACGATATCGCATTGGGCCACGGCCGCATTGAGATCCGCCGTGGCGACCAGCGCCGGATTCAGGGGATAGTCGGGCAGATAGGTCTGATTGCGGTGCTGCTCGTTGATTTCCCGCGCACGCGCTTCATTGCGCAGCCAGAGCCGCACCTGATGGCCGTTGTCGGCAACGATATTGGCCAGCGCAGTGCCGAAGCTGCCGCCGCCCAATACCGCTACCCGGTAGGATTCACTCATGATTTACCGATCCGCAATACATCGGCGGGTACTATACAGCAAGCACAGCGCGGCACAGACAGCACGGGATCGCAGTGCCGCGCGGCACTGCCCGGCAATCGCCGTCCCGTGCTATAAGGCATCCGGCGCCACTCAGGCGCTGAGTTCCAGCAACAACTTGTTGAGTCGACGCACGTAGGCGGCCGGGTCCTTGAGCTGACCGCCCTCGGCCAGTTGCGCCTGCTCCAGCAGGATATCCGCCAGATCCGCAAACCGGTCTTCATCGGTCTCCCGCTCCAGCCGCTCCACCAGCGGATGCACCGGGTTGAGCTCCAGGGTCGGCTTGCTCTCCGGTACCGCCTGCCCCGCCGCTTCGAGAATGCGCCGCATCTGCGCACCCATATCGTACTGCCCCACCACCAGGCAGGCTGGTGAGTCGGTCAGGCGGGTGGTCACCCGCACGTCCTCCACCTTGTCATCCAGGCTCTGTTTGACGCGCTCCACCAGCGCCTTGTGCTCCTTGGCCAGCTTTTCCTGGGCCTTCTTCTCGTCCTTGTCTTCCAGCTTGCCCAGATCCAGTTCGCCCTTGCCGACATCCTGCAGGGACTTGCCATCGAATTCATTGAGGTGGCCCATCAGCCAGTCATCGACGCGGTCGGACAGCAGCAGGACTTCGATGCCCTTCTTGCGAAACACTTCCAGGTGCGGACTGCTGGCGGCAGTGTTGAAGTTGTCCGCCACGATGTAATAGATCTTTTCCTGCTCCGGCTTCATCCGCGAAACATAGTCCTCCAGGGACTGGTCCTGAGCGGCGTTGTTGGTATGGGTGGTGGCGAAGCGCAGCAGTTTGGCGATTTTTTCCTTGTTGCTGAAATCCTCCGCCGGGCCCTCCTTGAGGACCTGGCCAAACTCGTTCCAGAAGAGCTGGTAATTCTCGGGCTCCTCCCGGGCCAGTTTGGCAAGCATATCCAGCGCGCGCTTGGTCAGCGCGCTTTTGATCGACTCGACATTGCGGTCTTTTTGCAGCAGCTCGCGGGAGACGTTCAGCGGCAGGTCGTTGGAATCCAGCACGCCCTTGATAAAGCGCAGATAGCTCGGCAGGAACTGCTCGGCCTCGTCCATGATAAAAGTGCGCTGCACGTACAGCTTGAGGCCCCGCACCATATCGCGGTTCCACAGATCGAACGGCGCCCGCTTGGGCAGATACAGCAGGCTGGTGTATTCCAGCTTCCCCTCGACCTTGTTGTGGCTCCAGCT
>JAVEVZ010000166.1:0-6636 GCA_034004805.1 Spongiibacteraceae bacterium
TGCTGCGTGATGCGCTGCTGGAAGACGGTGCGATCATCGTCGAAGACCTGCTTGACCGCGCTGCATTGGCGGCGTTGAACCGTGATCTAGACCCGCTGCTGGCGGATGCCGATCCGGCCATGCGTCACCTCAACCCGACACTCGATGCGTTTTTCGGCCAGCGCGTGCGGCATATCAGTGGATTGGCTGGCAAGTCGATGGCGTTTGCCGAACAGGTGATGTGTCATCCGACGTATCTCGGCCTCTGCGATGCGGTGTTGCTGCCCCATTGCGCTGATTATCAGCTCAATCTGGGGCATCTGATGGATCGGGGGCCTGGCGCCGAGGCGCAGTGGGTGCACCGCGATGAAGATGTCTGGATCCACTGTCCGCGCCCGCATCCCGAACTGCTGCTGGCCTCCATTCTGGCGCTGGTGGATTTTCACCGCGATAACGGCGCAACCTTTGTGGTACCGGGCAGCCATCGCTGGGAGCGCGAACGCCAGCCGGCCGGCGAGGAGATCGCCTTTGCCGAGATGAAGGCGGGGTCGGCGGTGATTTATCTGGGCTCGGTATTGCACGGCGGCGGAACCAACTGCACGCAATCAGAGTGGCGGCGCGGCGTGCATATCAGTTACGCCCAGGGCTGGCTGCGCACCGAGGAAAACAATGTGTTGGCCGTGCCGCCCGAAACCGCACGCAACCTGTCGCCGCGGGCGCAGCGCCTGCTGGGTTATGGCGTACACGACGCCATCGCTGACGAGGGTGGATATCTGGGTATGGTGGATATGCGCAATCCGATGGAATTGCTGGCCAGCGGCGAGCTTTGAGTATGGACATGACGGAAACCACGGCAGGGTCTGTTGACGACGCCAAGGCGCGCCGCGGAGATCGCCGCAGGCTGTGGGTGCAGGGCGGCTGGCATCTGGCGGCGGCGCTGGTGGCCATCGGTGTATGGGCCGCGCTGGACAGCTGGCGACTGCTGACGGGGCTGTCGATAGCGTCGGGTCTGTCGGTGCTGGCGGCGGTCGCTGCAGGCATGTGGCTGAGTCACCAGGCCCATGAGTGGAGCCACTTTCTCGGCGCGCGCCTGTGCCGTGCGGTGTCACCGGTCAAGTCTCAGCCGGCGTTTCTGATCTATGACTACGACTTCAGCCGCAATACGCCGGAGCAGTTTCTGGTGATGAGCGTAGCGGGTTCACTGGGCAACCTGGCCCTGGCGCTGTTGATTGCGATTGCAATTCCGATGGACTCTGCCGGGCGGGCGATGCTGCTCGCCGCGGTGATTGCGATGGCGGTGTATGTCGCGCTGCTGGAGTTCCCGGTGATCCACCGGGCCTGGCGCGAGCGCAATCCGCTGGCAGCTCTGCAGGCGGGCTTTACTCCGGCGGCATTCAACCGCGCCACCGTGGCAGCGATTGCTGCGGGGCTGGTCGTCTGGGGCCTGCTGTTGCCGGGCTGACGCTTTGCGAACGCCTTTACGAACGATAAATACGTTGCTGCAACACATCATCATTGTCAGAGGTCGCCGCGATGCGTTCGTACTGGGTTCCAGCACTGGCGTTTGCTCTGCTTCAGGGGCTGGGCATCGGTTTGTTTTCGGTATTCGGTTTCTTCCTCAAGCCGCTGGCCGAAGCGTTTCAGGCCAGGGAAGCGGTCATTGCGATAGGCCTGTCGCTGCTGGTGCTGGTGCCGGCGCTGACTGGTGCCCTGCTGGGCAGGCTGGTGGATGGCGTGGCCATGCGCCGCCTGCTGATGAGCGGTGTATGGATCGCGATGGTGTTTCTGGGCCTGTTGCCGCTGGCGCAGCACACCTGGCAGTTGGGCCTGCTGTTTCTGGGCTTCGTGGTGGGCATCATGCTGTACGGACCGCAGGCCACCAATGTGTTCCTGGTGCGCTGCTACCCGCACAACCAGGGCCGCGCGCTGGCACTGGCGGCGGTAGGCGTCAGTCTGGCGGCGGTGGTGTTGCCACCGGTCACGGGCTGGCTGATAGGCCTGGTCGGCTGGCAGCGCAGTCTGCAGATACTGGCGCTGGTGCTGTTGCTGATTCTGAGCGCGGCGGTGCGCTGGGGTGTGCCCGCCGAGCCTGCGGAGAGCACGGCCGCGAGTGCAGGCAAGGCGGCCCCCGTCGACTTCAGCGACCCGACTGTGCGCGCGGCCCTGCGCCATCGCGCGTTCTGGTGTGTGGGTATCGGCTTTGCGGGCGTCCAGGGTCTGATGACCGTCAGCAGTCTGTGCTTTGTGCCGCACTTTGTATTGCAGGGCTTGAGCCTGGAAGCTGCCGGCGGCCTGGTTGCACTGGGCGGTGCCTGCGGCCTGGCGGGCAAGCTGTGGATCGCGGCCCAGGCCGACCGCTATCGGCAGCACGTGCGCGCCATGTGCATGGCCCTAACCGTGTTGCAGATTCTGGGCTGGTCGCTGCTGGTGGTGTCGGACAGCCACGCCGGCATGGCGCTGGCCGCAGCACTGGTGGGCTTCAGCGGTGGCGCGAGCCTGCCGCTGTTTCCGTTTGCCAATGCCCAGTACTTCGCGCCGGCCACACTGGGCCGCATCAACGGGGCGCAGATGGCGTTCTTCCTGCCCTTTGGCCTGCTGGCCCCCCCTTTGGCCGGCTACGCATTCGACAGCACCGGCTCCTATGCCCCGGCGTTTATCGGCATCGCCGCGGTCAATGGGCTGTTGCTGCTGCTGTTCGCCGCCCTGCCACCCGCCGGGCGCGGGCCCACCGCCGAGGTGCTGGAGGCGTCGTATTCGTGAGGGCGCTGGACGTCTGACGCCTGACGTCTGACGCTAAACGCAGAACGGAAGACGGAAGACGCTAAACCTGTGCCTTCGATCTGGCTCTGACGTTCTTCCAGCCCATCCAGCCCGACAATCTCGCGCCGGCCAGAGCGTCAAGCGTCAGACGTCCGACCCAGGCTTTTACGCATCATCCAGCATCGTGTCCTGCTCGGTGTCGATCTCCTCGCCATTGCCGTTCTTGAGCGCGGGCAGGGGCTGGGTGACTTCGTCCTGGGTGGCTTCGATACCCAGGTGGTGGGTGGCGAAACCGGGCATGACCACCTGGTTCAGGGCCAAGCCCAGCACCCGGCCCTTGGTGGGGGAGACCACCGTGACCTGGGCGTTGGTGATGGGGTCGGTGATGGTGCCCAGCACGGTGCCGACCGAGACCGGATCCCCCGGCTTGACCTTGCTCATCAGAATGCCGCCGGCACTGGCGCGCACCCAGCGCGATTTGTAGTACACGGGCTCCGAGGTGGTCCACAGCCGGAACTTCTTAATCATGCCCAGATACACCATGACGTTGCGCAGGCTGCGCACGCCCAGTTCAACGTGCTCCGGTTCCAGGCGCATGGGTTGTCCGGCTTCCAGAGTGACCGCCGGTACACCGTGGCGGGCGGCAGCGTTGCGCAGGGTGCCCTTGCCGCCGCGGTGGTGAAGGATCATCAGATCGCCAAAGCCGTGGCTCAGCTCCAGTACCCTGGGGTCGGTGAGGTCGGCGCGCATCTGGGTGATGTTGGTGCGGTGGAATGAGCCGGTGTGCAGGTCCACCAGCACGTTGCAGTGCAGTATGACCTCGTTGAACAGGGAGTAGGCGATCCGCGACGCGGCGCTGCCGTTGGGATTGCCGGGGAAATAGCGGTTGAGGTCACGGCGGTCCGCGAGGTAGCGGGAGCCGCGGTGAAAGCCCTGCAGGTTGACGATGGGGACGCCGACCAGGGCGCCGTTCAGGGTCTTGGGGTCGGTTTCGTAGAGTATCCGGCGCACGATCTCAATGCCGTTGAGCTCATCGCCATGGACCGCCGCGGTGAGGCACAGGGTAGGCCCCGGCTGCGCGCCGTTGACCACCAGCACCGGTGTGGGCACCGCGATGCCGCTGAAGGTTTCACCCGGCGACCAGGACAGGCGGGTGGCGGTGCCGGGCTGCACGATGCTGTCCAACATCAGCAGCGGCGACCCGCCCAGTGGATCGCTGTCTGTCGCCAGCTGGGGCTGCGCCGCCGCGCCGTTGACGGCGTCCGGCTGGGCGACGACTTCCGAGAGATTGATGCTGGGCGCGCGCTTGAGCGCCCGGCGGGTTTCCCGTACCAGCTCATCCTCGGCGGATGCCGTGGCGATGGCCTCCACCGCCACGCTTGCCGGAACCGATGACAACAGGGCGGCGAGTAACAGGAATGACTGAGGTTTGAGCAAAAAATGGGCTCCAAGGCTTCGGGCTTGCTGTAGCGGGCAAGTTTAGCAGGCGGCTGCCGGGTCGCGCGTGCTTTCCAGGGGGCTGTGTGACGCGGCGCAAAGCGCCGGCCCCTGGGGCCCCGCATCCGGCGTGGTTCGGGCCGGAACGGCCGGGGCCGCAGTGGCGGCGTGCATACTTATGCGGACGTCTGCAGCCGAAACGCGCCGCGTGACGGCGGATCGCCTGACAAGCAGCGCGGCATATCGCAAACAGTGGATGAGATATGCAGGACGCGGTGGGTATACTGGCCGACACTGGTCAAGCGATACCGCCAGTAGAGATTGCGCACACGGTATCGGCAAAACGTGCAGGAGGTGGATGCGTGCGGTTGTGGTTGGGCAGTGCAATACTCCTGCTGGCAGGAGCCGCGCAGGCCGGTGCGGATTCAGCGATGGATTTCGACGCCTGTATCCAGGACTGGCAGGCGCGCGCCACCCGGCAGGGTTACGCGGAGCCTGTCGTGGCGGGGGTTATCGGTGCGCTGAAGCCGGTGCCGCGGGTCATTGAACTGGACCGCCGCCAGCCGGAGTTTTCCGAGACCTTTGCCAACTACCTCAACCAGCGGGTCACCGAGGCACGGGTCGAGCGCGGCCGCGAGCTGCTGGTGGAGCACGCCGCGCTGCTGCGGGATCTGACCGAGCGCTATGGCGTGCCGCCCCAGTACCTGATTGCGTTCTGGGGATTGGAAACCAACTACGGCAGCTACCTGGGCAAGATGCCCACCCTGGACTCCCTGGCCACTCTGGCCTGTGATCCGCGCCGCAGCGGCTATTTTACCGGCGAGCTGTTCGCCGCCCTGGACCTGGTGGTGGACGGTACCGCCACGCCGGACACCATGCGCGGTTCCTGGGCAGGGGCCATGGGGCACACCCAGTTCATGCCCTCGGCCTATCGCCGCTACGCGGTGGATGGCGATGGCGACGGCCGCGCGGATCTGTGGAACAGCGTGCCGGACGCCCTTAGCTCGGCGGCCAATTTTCTCAGCAGTCTGGGCTGGCAACGGGAGCTGCGCTGGGGGCGGGAAGTGGTGTTGCCCCGCGATTTTTCCTACACCCGTGTCGGCCTGGATCAGCCACAGCCGCTGAGCGTGTGGCGCGAGCAGGGGGTGCTGACCACCCTGGGCCGGGCGCTGACGGATGCGGACATCAAGGCATCGCTGCTGGTGCCGGCGGGTTATCACGGCCCGGCGTTTCTGGTCTACGACAATTTCCAGGTGATCATGCGCTGGAACCGCTCGGAGTTCTATGCCATCGCCGTGGGTCACCTCGCCGACCGCATCAATGGCGGCGGGCAGTTGCTGCGCCCCCCCAACCCCAATGATCCGCGGCTGTCTAACGCCCAAGTCGAGGCGCTGCAAAAGCGCCTGATCGAATTGGGTTTCCTGGAAGGCGAGGTCGACGGGCGACTGGGTCCCGCGACCCGCAGCGCCCTGCGCGCCTTTCAGGCGGACCGGGGCATGATCGCCGACGGCTTTGCCGGGCGCGACGTCATGGTCAAGCTGGGTATCGGGTTGTAACCTATGGTCCTGCCCTGCAGGCTAGAGCCACAGCCGGGCCATGCCGATCATGCTGATCACCGCCAGCACGCTGCCCACCACCCGGTAGAACACCACCGGGTCGGCGCGCAGCAGGTAGTCGTGAAAGCGCAGACCGATCACATGGCCCAGTGCCGCGCTGGGCAGCAGCCACGCATGCGCCTCGAGATGCAGGTCCACCCCGGAGTAGATAAAAGCGCTCATCTTGATCACCACCAGGATGAACCACAGCACAAACAGCGTGTCGCGCAGCTGGCGCGCGGCGACATGGGTGGCGAACACGGCGATGATCAGGGGCGCGCCGATCAGGGAGGTGCCGCTGATGTAGCCGCCCAAAATCAGGAACAGGGTGTCCAGTTTGGGGTTCCGGCTTTTGAACGGCTTGTTGAAAATATAGGAGAACGCATAGGCCAGCACGATGCTGAAAATGATGGTCGTCATCAGCGTATTGGGCAGGGTCAGCAGCCCCAGCACGCCGATCAGCTTGGGTACGATGATGATCCCCATGGCCTTGCGCAGGTAGCGCCAGTCGACGCTTGAAGCCTCGCGGTTTTCTTCGCTCTGGCGGCGCCTGCGCTGCCAGTTCTGCACCCCGAGCGCCGACGAAAAGAACAGCAGGTGGACGGCGATCAACGGCAGATAGACCAGCGGGCGGTTGTCGATCAGCAACAGGAAGGGCAGTGACAGTACGGCGCCGCCAAAGCCCAGCCCGGAGCGCACAAAACCGCTCCACACAAATATCAGGGCGACCAGAACGGCTTGGGTAAGAGTGAGATCGAGCACAATGACATCTACTGGGGCAGGAACGAGCGCCGCAGTTTACCCCACGCGGCGGACCGGTATCTGCAGGCGATGCGCGCGTTGTTGTGATCTTGCTGAGGGTTTT
>JAVEVZ010000167.1:0-6605 GCA_034004805.1 Spongiibacteraceae bacterium
ATGCCTTTTACCGGCTTGCCATCCAGCTTGACGATCAGGTCGCCCGCCTCGACACCTGCCTTCTGGGCGGGGGTGTCGTCCAGTGGTGTGATGACCTTGACGAAGCCGTCTTCCATGCCGACCTCCCGCCCCAGTCCGCCGAATTCGCCGGTGGTGTTGACCTGCAGGTCGTCGAAAGACTCGGCGTCCAGGTACGTGGAGTGCGGGTCCAGGCCGGCGAGCATGCCACGAATCGCGTATTCCAGCAGGGTGCGGTCATCCACTTCCTCGACATAGGCCTGGCGGATCTGGTTGAACACGTCGGCAAAGGTGCGCAACTCCTCCAGGGGCAGCTGGCCTTCACTGTCCGCCGTTGCCGCCTGTAGCGGGGCCGCCAGGGTCAGAGCCGTGGCCAGCGCCACCAGATAGCGGGGTAAAACCTGTGCAATCATGCTGTTGCCTCGCGACCTCAATGGGGCGCCGGTAAAGATTCCAGAGCGTGCATTCTAGCCGCTAACCCGTTGCTGGCGTGTGAACTGGATGGCCATTCATCAGGCCCGCGCCATCCAGACCTGAGGATTGGTGGGCTCGCCGTTGCGGCGTATCTCGAAATACAGGGCCGCCTGGCTCTGCCCGCCGCTGTTGCCGACGGTGGCGATGGTCTCGCCGGCGCTGACCCAGTCGCCGGTGTCGCGCAGCAGCGACTGGTTGTGCGCATACAGGCTGATATAGCCCTCGCCGTGATCGACGATGATCAGCATGCCCATACCCTTGAACCAGTCTGCGAATACCACCCGGCCGTGGTGCACCGCGCGCACTTCACTGCCCGCGGTGGCGGCGATATTGATGCCCTGCCAGCGCATGCGGCCCTCGCGCTGGCTGCCGAAGCGGTTTTTCAGCTGGCCTTTGACGGGCCAGGGCAGCTTGCCCTTCAGGCTTGTGAACGGCTGCTGGTAGCTCGCCGGCAACTGGATATCGGCGATGGCCTGCTCGACGGCGGCCAGCAGTTTTTCGAGCTCGGCGCGCTCGCGCTGAAACCGTTTCAGCTGCTGGTCCTTGCTGCTGATGGTCTTGTCCAGCAGGGCCAGGCTGCGTTGCCGGTTCTGCTGGCTGGCAACCAGCTGGTCGCGGCGCTTGCCCAGCTCGTCGCGGGCCCGGGCGAGCCCGTTGACGCGGGTCTCGATAGCGGGTTTGAGGGTGTCCAGCTCGGCGATCACATCCAGGTACTGGGCGATCTGGTCGCTGCGCGCGCGATTGAAATAATCGTAATAGGTGAGGGCGCGGCTGACGCGCTCGGGTTGCTCCTGATTGAGCAGCACCTTGAGTTTCTTTTCCCGGCCCAGCTGATAGGCGGCGCGCACCTGCTCGCCGATGATCTTCTGTTGTGCGCGACGCTGTTCTGTCAGCCGCGTCTGGCGCTGTTCCAGTTCGCGCAGGCTCTGCTGCTGGGAGTCCAGCTGCTGGCGCAGTTCGCGGATGCGCTTCTGCAGTTCACCGATATCGACCTCGGAGCTGCGCAGCGCGTCCTGCACGCGATCGCGCTCGCCCTTGAACTGCTCCAACACCTTGTGCAGCTCTGCCATCTCTTTCTGCAGCTGCTTGAGCTGGGCGCGCGCCGCCGCCTCGTCGGGCTCCGCGTGGGCGGCCAGTACACAGCCACACAGCAGCCAGATAAGCCCGAGCCAACGCCTGCACATTCCGAATCGTCGCATCAGTTGTGGTTTGCCCCGGTGGATTGAAACTGTACCAGCGAGCGGCCGTCCATTTCCGCCGGTTGCGGCAGCGCCATCAGCGCCAGCATGGTCGGCGCGACATCTGCCAGGGTGCCGCCGGGCTGCAATTGCAGCGCACGCTCGCCGACATAGACCAGTGGCACAAGCTCGGTGGTGTGCTGGGTATGGGGCTGGCCCGCCTCGTGGTCCATCATCTGTTCACAGTTGCCGTGGTCGGCGGTGATCAGGCACTGTCCGCCGGCTTTCCGCACCGCCGCAACCACCTGTGACAGCGCGTGATCCACTGCCTCGACCGCCTTGACGGCGGCGCTGAACACCCCGGTGTGGCCCACCATATCGCCGTTGGCGTAGTTGCAGATGATGGCGTCGAAGCGCCCGCTCTCGATGGCGGCAACCAGCTTGTCGGTGACCTCGGGGGCGCTCATTTCCGGCTGCAGATCGTAGGTGGCAACCCGCGGCGAGGGCACCAGAATGCGCTCCTCGCCGGCAAACGGCTCTTCGCGGCCACCGCTGAAGAAAAAGGTGACATGGGCGTATTTTTCGGTTTCGGCGATGCGCAGCTGGGTCTTGCCCAGATCGGCCAGCAATTCGCCGAAGCTGTTGCGCAGGTTGTCGGGAGGATAGGCGCAACTGGCGGGGATATCGGCGGCGTACTCGGTGGTCATCACGAAGTCGGCCAGCCTGGGGCGGCTGGTCCGGACAAAGCCGTCGAAGTGCTCGTCGACCAGCGCGCGGGTCAGCTGGCGGGCGCGGTCGGCGCGGAAGTTCATAAAGATCACCGCGTCGCCGTCGGCAATGCGCACTGTTGGCTGGCCGGGGGCCTGGACCACGGTGGCCTGCACGAACTCGTCGTTCTCGCCGCGCGCATAGGCCGCAGACAGCGCGGCCGTGGCGCTGTCTGCGCGGTGCTCGGCATGGGCCTCGGTGAGCAGCCGGTAGGCAGACTCGATCCGCTCCCAGCGGTTGTCGCGGTCCATGGCGTAGAAGCGGCCGACAACGCTGGCGATACGCCCGCAGCCGAGTTTGGCGAAGTGGGCCTGGGCGCGCTGCAGTGATTGCTCTGCCGAGCGCGGCGGGGTATCGCGGCCGTCGAGGAAGGCGTGTAGGTAGATTTTCCGCGCGCCGCGCCGGTGGGCGAGATCCAGCATCGCCAGCAGGTGGTTCTCGTGGCTGTGCACACCGCCGTCGGACAGCAGGCCCAGCACATGCACCGCGCCGTCGTTGGCGATGGCCTTGTCGACGGCGGCGGTGTAGGCCGGGTTGCTGAAGAAGTCGCCGTCTTTGATGGCCTTGTCGATACGGGTGATGCTCTGGTACACCACCCGGCCCGCGCCCAGGCTGATATGGCCGACCTCCGAATTGCCGAACTGGCCCTCGGGCAGGCCGACATCGAGACCGGAGCCCGAGATCAGCGTGTGGGGCGCGTCGCGCCACAGGCGGTCCCAGCAGGGCGTGTGGGCCTGGGCGATGGCATTGTCCTCGCGCGCTTCGCGGTGACCCCAGCCGTCAAGTATCAGCAGGACCATGGGTTTTTTCGGGGTACTTGTCATCAGAGGCTATACGGCTGTCGAATCGGGACCGGAATTGTAGCCGTCGGGGCCGGGCTTGACCATTTGGGGCGCGGTGCCCACTGCGCCGCGCCGGGCTGAGAATTCGGCCTCGGCTGTGTATACTTGGCGCCCTTTGCCGGCCAGCCAGACGAGGTTTTGCCCCCACCATGGCCCAGTTTCTCGAATTCCTCGCGCAGCAATGGATGTTGGTGGGCGCGCTGCTGACCGCAATCGCCCTGCTGCTGTTTCATGAATCCCGCAAGGCCGGCGCCAGCCTGAGCCCCCAGCAGCTGAGTGTATTGATTAACCGCGAGGACGCGGTGGTGGTGGATCTGCGCGATGCCGCCGAGTTCCGCCAGGGCCATGTGGTCGATGCCATCAATATGCCCCACGCCAAACTGATGGAGCGGCTGGACGAGCTGGAAAAATACCGCGAGCGCCCGCTGGTACTGGTCTGCAAACTGGGCCAGCACGCGGGCGGTATTGCCAAGCAGTTGCGCGCCAAGGGCTTTGCCCGCGTTTACCGCCTGGGCGGCGGCATGGCGGAGTGGCACCATATGCAGCTGCCGCTGGTAAAGGGCTGAGCGGCTGTGGCTGAAGTTGTTATCTACACCACGCGCTTCTGCCCGTATTGCGTGCGGGCCAAAATGCTGCTGGACAGCAAGGGCGTGGCCTACCGTGAAATCGCGGTGGATGGCGATGCCGAGCGGCGCCAGGAGATGCGTCGCCTGGCCGGACGCAATACGGTGCCGCAGATCTGGATAGGCGAACAACATGTCGGTGGCTGCGACGAGCTGTGGGCTCTGGAGCGCGCCGGAAAACTAGACACGCTGCTGGCCGCGACCGGGCCGGCGGCCAACCCCTGAAGAGGTACAGCATGGCCGATAATAATCAACAGCCCGAGCAGCAGTTCGCGCTGCAGCGCATTTTTGTAAAAGACCTGTCCTTTGAGTCGCCCCTTGGCGCCAAGGTCTTCACCCAGCAGTGGAAGCCGCAGATCAAGGTCGACCTCAACACGCGCAGCAATCGCTTCGACGAAAACGGCAATTTCGAAGTTATTCTGAAAATTACTGTCACCGCCCGGATCGAGGAAGAGGTGGCGTTCCTGGCGGAAGTTGAGCAGGCCGGCCTGTTTACGGTGCGCGGCATCGAGGGCGAAGACCTGCGCCGGGTGCTGGCCATCGGCTGTCCCAATATCCTGTTCCCCTACGCCCGCGAAAGCCTCGACGCCCTGTGCGGCAAGGGCAGCTTCCCTCCCCTGATGCTGCAGCCGGTGAACTTTGAGGCGCTGTATATCCAGGCTTCGCAGCAGCAGAAGCAGCAGGCGGAAACCGGCGCGCATTGACAGGGAGTGCTGGACGTCTGACGCTGGACGCCAATGCAGGTCCGGGATTCCGTTTATAGGCTGACGGGATTTTTTGGGCTGAGTTCAGCGTCGGGCTGCTTGCGGGTTCAGACTGCGCCCGGGTATCCCAGTTGCCGCCAGGCTTCGTAGACCGTCACCGCGACGGCGTTGGACAGGTTGAGGCTGCGGCTGTGAGGCGTCATGGGCAGGCGCAATATCTGCTCGTCGGGCAGGCTCGCCAGCACGGACGCCGGCAGGCCGCGGCTTTCGGGGCCGAACAGCAGGGCGTCGTTGTCCCTGAACACCACGTCGCTGGGCCAGCGGCGCCCCTTGGTGGAGCAGGCGAACAGGCGTGCGGGGTGTATTGCGTCTAAACAGCTGGTCAGGTTCCGGTGCACGCGCATGGAAGCCCACTCGCGATAGTCCAGTCCGGCGCGGCGCAGGCGTTTGTCGTCGATCTCAAACCCCAGTGGTTCGATCAGGTGCAGGCTGGCGCCGGTGTTGGCGCACAGCCGGATGACATTGCCGGTATTGGGTGGAATCTCGGGCTCGTAGAGCAGCACATGGATCATGGTGGTCAGCCGGGCCGATAGACCTTGACGTTGCGGTGGCCCTGGTCGACCAGATGGCTGGCGTGCAGGCGACTCATCACGCCTTTCTCGCAGTACAGCAGATAGGTGGTGCCGGCATCCAGCTCGGCAAACCGGCTGTGCAGTTCGTAGAACGGAATATGCTGCACGCTGACGGCACCCAGTCGCAGTGGCCGGCGCTCGGCTTCGCTGGGGTGGCGCACGTCGATCACCACGCCGCCCTGGATGGGCGCCGGCAGTATCTCGACCTCGGTGTCGGGGGCCAGTGTGTCATCGGCCACCTCATCGATATTCAGATAGCGCGCCGCAGCCAGCGCGGCCTCCAGCACGGCGTCGTCGAATCTGGTTTCCTCGTGCTGGACCCGTTCCAGGCGCGCAGCGGTCGCCGGCTTGACCGAGATCACCCCGCAGTACTCGGGCATGGACGCAGCGAAGGCCTCGGTGCCGATACGCCGCGCGATATCGATGATGTCGCGCTTGTCGCTGGTGATCAGTGGCCGCAGCACCAGCGTGTCGCAGGCCCGGTCGATGACTGCCAGGTTGGTGAGCGTCTGGCTGGAGACCTGGGCCACCGCTTCGCCGGTGACCAGTGCCCCCACGCCCAGCTGCTCGGCCACCCGGCTTGCGGCGCGCAGCATCATGCGCTTGAGCACCACGCCCATAAAGCGGTCATCCACCTGCCTGAGGATTTCCGCCACCACGCCTTCGAAGGGCACGGCGACAAACTGGACCCGGCTGGAGGCGCCGAAACGCTGCCACAGGTACAGAGCAACCTCCTTGACGCCGATCTCGTGGTCGCGCCCCCCCAGGTTGAAGAACACAAAGTGGGTGCGCATGCCGCGCCGCATGGTGAGGTAGCTCGCCACGGTGGAGTCGAAACCGCCCGAGATCAGTGACAGTACCGGGTCCAGTCCGCCCAGGGGGTAGCCGCCCAGGCCGGGGTAGCTGTTGTTGACCAGAAACAGGCGATCGTCCCGCAGTTCAATGCGCACGGTCAGCTCCGGGTTGCTGAGGTCGACGCCGCCGGTGTTGCAGTCCCGCAGCAGGCCGGCGCCGATATGGCGCTCCACATCCTGCGAGGAATAGGGGTGGCTGCCGCTCCGCTTGCAGCGCACTGCAAAGCGCTTGCCGGCCAGGCGCTCGCCCCACAGCGCGCGCGCATGGCGGTAGGCATCATCGAGATCGGTCAGCGGGTGCTCCTCGACATCGAGGAAATGGGCGATACCGGGAACGCGGCTGAGCATATCGACCACGTCGTCGCGGTCGGCGCCGTGGCTTTCGATCACCAGCTTGTCCCAGTCACTGCGAATTATCAGCTCGGGATCCAGGGGCTTCAGCAGGTGCCGGATATTGCTGCGCAGTCGCCGCACCAACTGCCTGCGCACGGGTTTGCTCTTGATGGTGATCT
>JAVEVZ010000168.1:0-6604 GCA_034004805.1 Spongiibacteraceae bacterium
CCTGCAGCAGGCGGCGAGTACGCGGCTGGGCTTCAGCGTCAAGAAAACCATGACTCTGGCGCAGCGCCTGTACGAAGCCGGTTACATCACCTACATGCGCACCGATTCCACCAACCTGAGTCAGGATGCTGTGGCGAGCTGTCGCGAGTATATAGAGGACAACTTCGGCGCGAAGTATCTGCCGGACTCGCCCAATCGCTACAGCAGTAAAGAGGGCGCGCAGGAGGCCCACGAGGCGATCCGTCCATCGGATGTGCACCGCGCCCCCGGTCAGATGACCGATATGGAAAAAGACGCGATACGGCTCTATGAATTGATCTGGCGCCAGTTCGTGGCATGCCAGATGGTGCCGGCCCGCTTTACCAGCACCACCGTGACGGTGACCGCAGGCGAATACAAGCTGCGCACCCGCGGCCGGGTCATACGTTTTGATGGTTATCTGAAGGTGATGCCCTCGGTCGGCCGCAAGGATGACGACATTGAACTGCCGGATGTCAAAGTGGGCGATGTCTTGCAACTGGTTAAACTGGATCCCACCCAGCATTTCACCAAAGCGCCGCCGCGCTATACCGAAGCGAGCCTGGTCAAGGAACTGGAGAAACGCGGCATAGGCCGTCCATCGACCTACGCCTCTATTATTTCCACCGTCCAGGAGCGCGGCTATGTGCGGCTGGTCAACCGGCGTTTTTATGCGGAAAAAATGGGCGATATCGTGACCGAGCGCCTGGTCGAAAGCTTCAGCGATCTGCTCGACTATGGCTTTACTGCCAATATGGAGCAGGATCTCGACCGCGTTGCTGAAGGTGAAAGGGACTGGAAGGACCTGCTGGATGAGTTTTACAGCGATTTTACCCGCAAGCTCGAGGCGGCCAGCGCCGAGAGCGGTGGCATGCGCAGCAACTCGCCCACTGATACGGATATCGCCTGTCCCGACTGCGGTCGCCCCATGCAGATCCGGACCGCAAGCACCGGCGTTTTCCTGGGCTGCTCGGGCTATGCCTTGCCGCCAAAGGAGCGCTGCAAGTGCACCATCAATCTGGTGCCGGGGGATGACGTCATCGCGGTGGATGACGAGGAAGAGTCCCTGTTGTTGCGCACCAAGCGGCGTTGCAAATTATGCAATACGGCCATGGACAGTTACCTGATCGACGAGGGCCGCAAACTGCATGTGTGCGGCAACAACCCCGACTGTCCCGGGTTTGAGGTCGAGACCGGCAGCTTCAAACTCAAGGGCTACGATGGCCCTGTGATCGAATGCGATAAGTGCGGCGCCGAAATGCAGTTGAAAACAGGGCGCTTCGGCAAGTACTTTGGCTGTACCAACAGCGAGTGCAAAAACACCCGCAAGTTGTTGCGCAGTGGTCAGCCGGCACCGCCCAAAATGGACCCGGTACCCATGCCGGAACTGAAATGCCAGAAAGTCGATGATCACTATGTGTTGCGCGACGGCGCTTCGGGCCTGTTTCTGGCGGCGAGCGGTTTTCCGCGCAACCGTGAAACTCGCGCCCCCACGCTTGAGGAGCTGTTGCCCCATCGCGCAGAAATAGACAGCAAGTACCACTATCTGCTGGACGGCCCCGTGCGTGACAAGCGGGGCAATCCGGCGATTGTTCGCTTTAGTCGCAAGACCCAGGAGCAGTATTTACAGTCTGAACAGGACGGTAAACCGACCGGGTGGCGAGCCTTCTTCCGGGATGGCCGCTGGCAGATCCAGGACAAGAGTCAATAGCGCATGAGTGCCAGCTTGCGAGGTCGTGTCAATGAATCACTGCAGGCGGCGAACGCTTTACTGCAGCTGAGCGATGGTCCGGCGCCATCCCAGGCCTTGAGTCCTCCGCAGTGGCGGCGGGTCCTGACGGGTTCGGCCCTGTACCACCTGGTGTGCGCCTACCGGGTGTTTCTGGCAGAAATACTCAAGGGCTATCAGGTCGAGGCGTTCCCGGACAGCGCCGCCGAAGCTGGCCGGTATCTCGCGGACCGCGGGCGCCACAGTGGTGAAGTGGAGGGGCTGCTGAGTCTGGAACAGGGCGCGTGGCTGGGCGAGTTGCTGAGTGCGCAGCGCCGGTTTGGATTGGATGAGGCAGGGACTACAACTGCAACGTCGCGCTCGAGTCTGGCTGTGGAGCTGGCGGATGACAGCGCAGAGCGGGCGCGTATAGCGACCTGGGCGCAGCAGTTGCAGGGTATCATCCTGGATTACAGCAGCCTGCTGGACGAGTGGTAGGCGCTGGCTTTTCGCGCCGCCGGTCACGCGGGCTTGATGGGCGCTGGTTTGTAGCCCACTGGCGCGGCTGTTACACTGGCCGCTCACTCACCGTACCAAGAGGTTGCCTGTGGCTGCTGTACTGGAATTGGTGGAGGTCGACGACGGTGAAATCGTACTTCGCTCTCTGGGTGACGATAGCGAACCCCTGCTCACCATCCGTTTCTCCGAACAGTCCCGCGAATATCTGATGGGTTCCTGTCTGGATGTGGCCCGGGCGATGGTCCAGGCGGGCATACAGGCCAGCGCTGAAATATCCGACGTGGAGGAGCAGGACGACGATCACACTGCCGCCGCCGCCCGCGACCACACGCTGCACTGACTTTCTCGAAACAGATTTTTTCAAGGCCGGGGCCGATGATCGGCAGGCGTTATCAAGTTCCGTTGCACAGCACTGGTTCAGTGATTGTCGCTTGGCGGTTCGCCGGGTGCCAGTCCAAGCCGTGCGCTTCAGAGCGGTAAATTTCGGACCTGAGTGCCCCGAACCTGAATATGTCTTGAGCTTTGCGGCTGGCGCGGGTCAGGGCATGCGAACTGCCGGTTCGCGTGGATTTTCCGCGCCGTTTATCTCTGATCATTCCTTCTGTTTTGAATACTGGTGAACACCTTTGCGTGCCTGTAACCGGGCTCAGGCTTTGAGGCGGATCAGTACGCAGTGGCTGCCGCCGCGGGCCGCAGCGATTTCCAGGCGCTCAATGGCGCTTTCATCGAGAGGCTGGCGGATCAGGGTCATGACCGTGTGGCTGGTGCCATTGCGCAAAGCTTCCAGAGTCCAGGTCAGGCTGTGCTCGGGGTCTTCGCTGTTGAGGCGGCGCATGCGGCACGCTGCGGTTTTCTTGTTTGCCCGCAGGGGGTAGCGCCCAATCCAGGTCAGCCAGCGGCGCTCTGCCGAGTCACTGAGCTGGCTCACCACCGAGGCCAGAATGTCCGCAGAGACTGCGGCGGCGGGGAAAATCAGCTCGCTGAGTCGACTGGGGGCCGGTGTAGCGTCGGCTGCCTGCATCGGGTACACGTGTGCCGAATAGTCTTTTTCAGGGTAATCGATTGCCAGTTGCATGACAGGTCTCCTGCGTATCGCAGTCGCGGTTGCCGGCGATGCCGTATCCGCCGGATTTGTAGCTGGTCTGTAACGGATGTGCTTGACCGGGCTCCCGGGCAGCGCGGTTTGTCGCTCCCGGGTTCGTCGAGCACGCTCGCTGTCTCGCGTCAGGACGTGCGCCGCAAAACGCCCACGCTGAGCCCCTCGATGGCGAAGTCCTGGTGTCGCATATCGACCTCGATGGGCTGATAGGCCGGGTTTTCCGGCAACAGCAGTATCTGGTGGCGGCTGCGGGTGTTCCTGAGGCGTTTTACGGTGACTTCGTTGTCGACCCGGGCAACCACAATCTGGCCGTTGTGGGCCTCGCTGGTGCGGTGCACGGCCAGCAGGTCTGCATCGAAGATGCCGACGTCAATCATGCTGTCACCCTGTACCTTGAGCAGGTAATCGGCCCGCGGATGAAAGAAGCTGGGCGTGATCGCGCAATAGTCCTCGATATGTTCCGCGGCGAGGATGGGGCTGCCGGCGGCGACGCGGCCGATAATCGGCAGGCCCTGTGATTCCGGCAGGCGGATGCCGCGGGAGGTGCCCGCGACCATCTCAATGGCGCCCTTGCGGGCCAGGGCCTTGAGGTGTTCCTCGGCGGCGTTGGCCGAGCGAAACCCCAGTTCCCTGGCGATATCGGCGCGGGTCGGCGGGTAACCGGTCGCCTCGATATGATTTCTGATGAGGTTCAGCACTTCCTGCTGGCGGGGGGTGAGGTTCATTGCGGCACCTGTATTTCTATCCAGTAGCTGGCAGTATATACAGCACCGTTGGGTTTGCAAGCGGTACGCCAGGCGCTGCGGCTATACTCGGGCAAAGGTCAAAAGGAAGCAGTGAATGGACGAGCGCAAGATGGTTGAGGCCTGGCGGGTCATGCGGATCCAGGCGGAACTGGTGGAGGGTACCGAGAAGCTGGCCAAGCTGGGGTACGCGGTGTCGGTCTACGGCAGCGCGCGGCTGCGGGATGAGTCGCCCTATTACGCCCAGGCGCAGCGTCTGGGTCGACTGATTTCAAGCCGCGGTATCGCGGTGATCACTGGCGGCGGGCCGGGTATTATGGAGGCCGCCAACCTCGGCGCGCTGGGTGGTCCTGCCAGGTCGGTGGGCCTGAATATCCGCCTGCCGGAGGAGCAGGAAAACAACAAATATCAGGATGTGAGCCTGAGTTTCCGTTATTTTTTCGTGCGCAAATACATGTTTGTGAAGCATGCGGTGGGATTCGTCATCTTTCCGGGCGGTTTCGGCACTATGGACGAATTGTTTGAGGCGCTGACGCTGGTACAGACGGAAAAGGTCAAACCTTTTCCCATTGTTCTGGTCGGCTCGGAGTACTGGCGTGGCTTGCTGGACTGGTTGCAGACCATGATGCTGGAGAGCAGGTGCATCAGTGCGAAGGATATGGAGCTGGTGCAGTTGGTGGACACGGTGGAGGACGCGGTCAATATTGTCTACCGGCATTACTGTGCGCTGACGGGGCTGGAGTTTGTGCCGGTGACGGCGTCGGATTGACGGTCGCGGGGGTGTCTGGTGGTGGCGGCGTCTTAGCGGATTTTTACCGGACCGAAGTCGGCGGGCGCAGTGCCTTGCCAGGTTCGCCGGGTCTCGCCAGGAGCGGATATGGAGAGCATGTCGTGGTGTTGGGTGTTGGCGCCCAGCTTCAGCGGCATAGTCTGGCGTAGGTCAGTCGTCTATCAGGCCGTTGATGGTGTCGGGCTCGATCTGGCTGATGGGCCCTGACCAGTCCTCCGGGTACTGTGGGCTGTCCGGGTCCGGGCAGTCCTCCTGACTCAGTGCGTAGGCGTCGCGCCAGTCCTCGGGTTCCTCAGCGGTTTCGAGTTCAAGCTCCCGCCATGAGTCGAGATCGTACTCACAGACGGCACCGTCCACCAGCTGAATATCGATGGTTTGTGCCGCCTCGTCGATGGCGACGACTTCGAAAAGCATGTCCTGTGCGATGTCCCGGTACCAGCTTCGCACTTCGGGCGCGATGTGTGTCATCGAAAGACCCTCGTAGCTGAAACGCGGTCCAACCATAGCAGCTGCCGGGCGCCGCTCCAAGCGCCTTCGGCGGTTGCTGACAGGGAGGTGAGCGGGTCAGCGGTGGACCCGCCATTGGCCGGCGGCGAATGGCCACATAGGAAGCGGTGGCTCATGCGCCTCGAAACCGATCCGTGGTTTGCAGTAGCATAAGCGGCCTTGTTCCCAAGTAAAAAGCGACTAGCCAACCTTATGCCTGATGTATTCGATTTGAATAAACTCCTGGAGTTTCTGGGCTCAACGGTGCGCTTTGAGCGCTACCCCTGGCTGGGCTCGGTGTTCGCCATCGTATTCGCGACGCTGTTGGCGAATTACGTCGCGCGGCTGGCGCTCAACCGTCTCGAGACGCGTTTTGCGAGGACCCAGAGTGTATGGGACGACGCGTTGCTGGCGGCGGTGCGGCGGCCGTTTACGTTTCTGATCTGGATACTCGGCTTCAGCCTGGCCGCTCAGATCGTCGCGCTGGAAATGGATTCTGATCTGGCGGGCCTTATCAACGCGGCGCGGGAAGTGCTGGTCATCTCGATGCTTGCGTGGTTTTTGATCAGCTTCATATCGCAGGTCGAAGAGCGCGTCATGTCCCCCAAATACGGGCGCGAGCCGGTGGACCGCACCACCGTATTGGCGGTGGGCAAGCTGCTGCGCTCGGCGGTGGTTATTACCGCCGGACTGATGATCATGCAGACCCTGGGTTTCAGTGTATCCGGAGTGCTTGCCGCGGGCGGGATCGGCGGGATCGCGATCGGCTTTGCCGCCAAGGATATGCTGGCCAACTTTTTTGGTGCGATGGTGATTTTTCTCGACCGGCCGTTTGCGGTGGGCGACTGGATCCGCTCGCCGGACAAACAGATTGAAGGGACGGTGGAAAATATTGGCTGGCGTATGACGCGGATACGCACCTTCGACAAGCGTCCGCTGTACGTGCCCAATGCAATCTTTACGCAAATCTCAGTGGAAAATCCCTCGCGGATGCTGAACCGGCGCATCTATGAAACCATCGGCCTGCGCTATGGGGACGCCGCGGTGCTGGCGCCGATCGTGGCGGATGTGAAGGCCATGCTGGCAGAGCACCCGGAGATTGATCAGTCGCAGACACAGATCATCAACTTTGACGCGTTTGGGCCGTCGTCCCTGAACTTCTTTATTTATGTCTTTACCAAGACCACTGACTGGGTGAAATACCACGGCATCAAGCAGGATGTACTGCTCAAGGTGCTGGA
>JAVEVZ010000169.1:0-6597 GCA_034004805.1 Spongiibacteraceae bacterium
GATCTCACCCAGCATGATGTTGGTCCATTCGAAGAACTGCTTGCGGTCCTCGATGGGAATGCCCATCAGTTCGCAGATGGCCACCAGTGGCAGTTCCGCCGCCACCTCTTCCACAAATTCGCACCGGCCCTTGTCGATGACCCGGTCAATGAGACCTTTGGCAATCTCGCGGAAGCGCGACTCGTAGGCATCCATGGCCTTGGGAGTGAACGCACTGCGCACAATGCGGCGATATTTGATGTGGTCCGGCGGGTCCATATTGATGAGCATCAGACGCATCAACGGCAGCATTTCCGGCTCGGTCTCGTGATAAAAACAGGTCTTTTCAGCGGAGGAAAACAACAGGGGGTGCTTGGATATAAAATCCAGCTCCTCCTGGCCGGTTACTACCCAGAATGGCTCCAGGGTCTTGTCTTCAAACCAGTACACGGGCTGGCTCCGGCGCAGCGCGCGATAACCTTCCAGCGGCGCACCGCCGATATAGGTCTCAGGCGATGCCAGGTCGAGATGGGGGCACTGACTCATAGCGGCGACTCCTACTGTTGTCTGTACTGTTGTCTGTATGCGGTATGTTTTCGCGTTGGCAATCGTTTCGCAGACTTGCGTCGTTCACTTTCACTCTCACCTTTGCTATCGACTACTAGCTTGTAGTTTTGCGGACAACGTTGTCAACAGCTGGTGCATGTCAGGTTGTTAATGGTCTACCGGCGCGGCGCAGGCACCGCTGGTGTAGGTTACCACCTCGGGCCGCACACAGGCATTGCAGACATTGCCATAGGTGCGGGCTACGCCCTGCGCATCCCAGCCACACACCGGAAAATATTCCTGGGTACACATCTGCTGGCCACGGAAATGCTCGGGACAGGGCGTCGGTGCAACGCCCGCGCCGGGGCCGGCACAGCCCGCCAGCAGCGCTGCGCACAGCATTAATCCTGAACGGCGCATATCAAACCTCCATGGGGCCAGTGCTGCGGTGGTGGGGCCGCACGGGGCGTCTCGCAACCGCCGGATCGCAGGTTTGAAACTGGTAGCGGCCCGCCGCATCGAGCTGCCGCGACAGCCGCCCTGCATACACCAGGTAGTTGAGGTGTGCCAGGCATTCCCCCATCGCCATGCCCATCTGCATCTCGTCGAGTTTGCGGTCAAACAGTACCGGCAGCAGCGACAGCGCGGTGCGCGGCGTCACACAGGCCTCCTCCAGCGCATCCAGGTGGTCGCGATGATGTTCGATCAAGTCATGCAGCCGACGCTGTACGCCGTAAAAGGGCGCATTGTGGGACGGCAGCACCAGGGTCTCATCCGGGATCACCTTGAAGGCCTCCAGTGACGCCAGCCAGTCCGCCAGCGGGTTGGCCTCCGGCTCGATGGCCATGACCCCGACATTGGAGGTGATGCGGGGAATGATCTGGTCCCCCGAGATCAGCAGCTGGTCTTCGGCACAATACAGGCACAGGTGCTCCGGCGAATGACCGCGCCCGATCATGGCCCGCCATTGACGCCGGCCTATGGTGAGCAGGTCGCCGTCCCGCACGCGTGTATAGGCCCCGGGTATGGTGTCCACCGCCGCCCCAAAGCCGCGGAAGCGCGCCTTGAAGGCGGGGAAAAATGCGTCATCAAAGCCCAGCCGGCGATAGTAGCGCTCGGTGGTCCAGGACAGGTCCTCGGCGGTCATCCTGCTGAAATTGCGGGCGCTCAGGTACTCCACCTGGGTCATATACAGCGGCACCTGGAACTGGTCGCACAGCCAGCCCGACTGCCCCACGTGATCCGGGTGCATATGGGTCACCAGCACCGCCTTGACCGGCTTGCTCGCCAGCGGCCCGGCAAACACCTCCCTCCACAGCTCGCGGGTGCGGGCACCGCCCATGCCAGTGTCGACGATCCACCAGCCGTCGTCCTCCTCCAGCAGGTAGAGGTTAATATGGTCCAGCGCCATGGGCAGCGGCATGCGCAGCCAATGGATACCCGGCGCTATCTGCAGGGTGCGCCCCGACGCGGGCGCGTCGGGGAAGGGATAGGAGATGGGCTGCATCACAGGGCTACTGCTTCCTTAATCTGGCAACCTCGCCGGCCGTTCAACCGGCGAGCGTCAACGGCAGTTCCCGCAGGCGCTGTCCGGTGGCGGCAAAAATCGCGTTGGCGACGGCCGGCGCGATGGGGGGCACCCCCGGCTCACCAATCCCGGTGGGGGCCGCACTGCTGGGCACGATATGCACCTCGATCTCCGGCGCCTCGTGCATGCGCAACAGCGGATAGTCGTGGAAATTGCTCTGCACCACCGCGCCGTCCTCCAGTGTCACCTTGCCGTACAGCGCAGCGGTCAGGCCGAAGATAATGCCACCCTCGACCTGGGCGCGCACCACATCGGGGTTGACTGCGGTGCCGCACTCCACCGCCGCAACGACCTTGTGTACCCGGATGCGGCCGTTGTCGACACTGATTTCGGCGATCTGGGCAACCACGGTCTGGAACGACTCGTGCACCGCCAGCCCCTGGAAACGCCCGGCAGCGGCCTGGCCCCACGCGCCCTTGTCGGCCACCAGGTCGAGGGCCGCATGCCAGCGCGGGCTACCCTCACCCAGCAGCTGGCGGCGGAACGCCAGCGGGTCCTGGCCGCGGGCATGGGCCATCTCATCGACAAAGCTCTCCATGAAAAACGCGTTCTGGGAGTGCCCCACCGAGCGCCAGAAGCCCACCGGTACGCCGGCATCGTGGAAGGCATAGTCGGTGCGAAAATACCCCGGCTGGTAGGCCGTGTCGGCGATACCCTCGGTGGAGCTGGGGTCCCTGCCGGAGACGAAGCTGCCGCCCCACGCCTTGACCTTGCCCGGCACCCAGTCGGGCAGCATCGCGCCCGCCATATAGGGCGTCAGATAGCCCATGGCGCTGGGGCAGGCCACCTTCGCGGTCCAGCTCGCCACCCCCTGCTCGTCGAGCTGGGCGCGCATGCGCACGGTCGACATGGGCCGATAGAAATCGTGGCGGGTATCGTCCTCGCGGCTCCAGACCACGCGGATGGGCTGCCCCAGCTCAGCGGACAGGCGCGCCGCTTCCGCACAGGCATCCGCCACAATCCGGCGCCCGAAGCCGCCACCCATGGTCTGCACATGGACAAAGACCTGCTCCGAGGGGCGGCCGATGGCCTGGGCCACCATCGACATGGCAATCTCCAGACCCTGGCAGCCGGTCCACACGTCCACCCGGTCGGGCTGCACATCCACCAGCGCGTTCTGCGGCTCAAGGGTGGCGTGGGCCAGAAACGGCGCGTGGTAGAGCGACTCCAGGAAGCGTCCCTCGCCGTCCCGCCTCGCCTCGCCGCGCTCCACCACTTCGCTGCCTGCGTCGCCGTCCAGCAAAGCCAGTTGCGCCGCGCGCAGATCCGCACTGCTGACGCCGGCCAGCGGGCCCTTGTGCCAGCTGACCTTGAGCTTGCCGGCCGCCTGGCGCACCTGCCAGTAACCGTCGCCGACCACCGCCACCGCGTTGTCCAGCACCACCACATGCCTGACACCGGGGCTGGCCTTGGCGGCGGCATCGTCCACCGTCGCCACGCTGCCGCCAAAATGCGGACAGCGCACCAGCACCGCCGTCAGCGCGCGGGGCTCCAGCACGTCGAGACCAAAGGTGGCGCGGCCCGTGACCTTGGCGGCGGCGTCGACGCGCTGGCGCTCCTTGCCGATAACCCGGAACTCACTGGCCGGGGTCAGGCTGACCGATTCCGGCACCGGCAGCCCGCGCGCCGTGGTGACAAACTCGCCGTAACCGGCACGGCGCGCGCCGTCGGCACTGACCACCTGGCCGTCGAGCAGACGCAATTCATTGCGGGGCAGCTGCCATTGCTGTGCCGCCGCGCTCAGCAGCAGCTCCCGCACCACCGCCGCCGCTTCCCGCAGCGGCTGCCAGTGCACCCGCACCGAGGAGCTCCCGCCCACCAGGATCATGGACATTTCCGGGTCCTTGAGATCCGGATGGTACTGCGCCATCTCGATCACAATATCCGCCGGCAGCAGGCCCAGCTCTTCCGCCACTAGTGTGCTGAAGCCCTCGCTGGTGCCCTGGCCCATCTCATATTTGTTGAGCTGCAGGATGACGCGCCCTTGCGGCGTCACCTGCAGAAAGGCGTTGGGCTGGAGGTCCACGGCATAGGCGGTGGGAAAGTCGGGTTTGTCACTGCATCCGGTCAACTGAAAGCCGATCAGCAGGCTGCCACCGGCAGCGGCACTCAACTGCAGAAATTGACGGCGCTTCATACGCTGGGCTCCCAGTGATCAACGGAGGTTGCGGCCAGCTCAGCAGCCCGCGCCACCGCTTTGCGAATACGGGGATAGGTTCCGCAACGGCACAGGTTGCCGCTCATGGCGCTGTCGATGGCGGCGGCATCGGGCTGTGGATTGCTGGCCAGCAAGGCCGTGGCGGTCATGATCTGGCCCGACTGGCAATAGCCACACTGGGGCACGTTCATTTCCAGCCAGGCCTGCTGCACAGGGTGCAGCCCCTGCTCCGCCGCCAGCCCCTCAATGGTGGTCACTGTCCTGGTGGCGACTGCGGCCAGAGGCGTGATGCAACTGCGCGTGGCAACGCCATCGACCACCACCGTACACGCGCCGCACAGGCCCATGCCACAGCCGAATTTGGTACCGGTCAGCTGCAGGTGCTCCCGCAAAGCCCACAGCAGCGGCATCTGCTCGTCCAGCGGCAGAGTCACCGCATTGCCATTGAGAGTCAGTTCAACCACGATTGGGTCTCCGGATAGTGATCGGGCGGGCGGGCAACAGGCCGCCGAGTGTCGCAAAAAGCCCCACCTGATAAAAGGGTAAACGAGGCCAATCGCGCATGAACATTTGCTCATGGCCGCGCGCAGACCACGGGCGATTTTGCGGGAACGGGCTAAGCTGTGCCTAGCACTCGTAAACGGCCATGCCTGACGCCAGACCAGCCGCTGCCGACAGTTAGAGAACCTCTGAAAAATGCAGCGAGCGGCGGCAGGCGGGGCAATCCTTGTCGGAATTGGACGCGCAGGAAGCGGGGTCTACAGGGGAATAAATGGACATGCCGAGCACCGCCGACGCCCCGGATGTCGAGCGCAGCAGCTTTTCAGGGGTTCTGGTAGGGATTGACCACAGCAGCATGAACAACACTATTGCAGACAGGTCCCGCCACAGACCTGCACCCGCCGTTAGCGGAGCGCAGGGCTGCGCGCTCCTGTCCGACGCAGACCCGGCCGGCACAGGTCAGCACCGCCAATGCTGAGCCGCGCATTCAACAACCTCCCGATCAGCATCAAGTTGATCGCCCTGGCCCTGGTCACCACTCTGGTGGCTCTGATTACCGCAGTGACGGCCATCCTGGTCTACAACCAGTACGCCCACGCCGCCCTGCTGCAGCAGGATCTCGGCGTAATCGCCACGCAGTTCAGCAACCGCAATGCCCAGGCTGTTTTCGACGGCGATACCGCGGCGATCGACATCAGCCTGACATCCCTCAGCGGCCGCGAAGCCATCGAGGTGGCGTGCATCTACCGCGCCGTGAGTGATACAGCCAAACCCGACATTCGCCTGATGGCCTTCCGGCCCAGCGCCGACGAATGCCCCAGGCCCGATGGCGATCAACTGCCGGTGGGCCTGCTGGCCGGCAAGGACCACTACGCCATCATCGAGCCCGTTATCCTGAACGGCAGCGTTGTCGGCTATGTGCACCTGCGCATGAGCCTGAAGGATATGCAGCGCCGGCTTGAACAGAGTGCCGCAGTATTTCTGGTAGTCAGTGTATTTGCCACCGCCATGTCGCTGCTCCTCGCGGTTATTTTCTCAGCGCGCCTGCTGCGGCCCCTGACGGAACTCGGCAAGGCCGCGCGGCTGGTGGCGCGGGAGGAAAACTACAGTCTCCGCGTCCAGCGCCTCAGCAACGACGAGGTCGGCGAAGTCGTCGAGTCCTTCAACCAGATGCTCGAAGTGATCGAACAGGAAAACCTCCGCCTGCGCGAAAGCGAGGAAAAATTCCGCTTGATCAGCGAGACCTCGAAAGTCGGCATCTTTCAGCTCAACACCGCCGGCGAGTGCATCTATGTCAACGGAGAAATGAGCGCCATCACCGGGCTGCACGCGACCGACATCCTCAAGCACGGATGGCTCTCCACCGTACATGAGGACGACCGGCAGCGAGCCGAAGACCAGCTGCGACTGCTTATGCACAGCGGGCGCGCGGTGGCCCTCGATGTGCGTCTGCAGGTCGCCAGCCATGTCAAATGGATATCCGGCCATATCAACCAGTTGCTGAATGCCGACGGCACCAGTATTGGCTACCTGGGCACCATCGCCGATATCAGCGATCTGAAGGAGGCCCACGGCCAGCTTGAACAGATGGCGTTCTACGACACCCTGACCGGACTCGCCAACCGCCGCCTGTTCCGCAACCGTCTCGAATACCTGCTCGCCAACCTTACCCGGGGCCAGGGTGGAGTTGCGCTGATGCTCATTGATCTCGATCACTTCAAGAACATCAACGATACCCGCGGCCACGATTCCGGAGACGATTTCCTGTGCGAAGTGGCTGATCGCCTGCGAGGCTGCGTACGTCAGTCCGATACAGTCGCGCGCC
>JAVEVZ010000170.1:0-6565 GCA_034004805.1 Spongiibacteraceae bacterium
CCGCCCTTCAACGCGCTGCTCGCCGAGGCCGATCTGGTTCTGGCCATCGGCACCCGCTTCCAGGCCCTGGCCAGCCAGTACTGGCAGCAGCCCTTGCCGCGCAACCTGATTCACCTGGATGCCGATGCCGGGGTGATTGGCCGCAACTACCCGGCCGCCATCGCGCTGGTGAGCGATGCACGCACCGGCGTCCAGGCGCTCTTGAAGCGGCTGACAGATGTGCCCCCGGAGACTGCCAGAAAATCCACCACCGCGCCGGGGCTGGTCGCAACCGGCAGCAAGGTCCGAACACAGCTCGAAGCCATCGTCAAAGGCATGATCGGGCCGGACCACCAGCGCATCGTCGAAGCCATTGAGCAGCAGTTGCCGGCGGACAGCCCTTTCGTGTGTGACGCGACAATTACCGCCAATACCTGGGGCAACTACCTGCTCAATACCCGCGGGCCGCGCCTGGCGCATTACAGCACCAGCCTCGCCATAGGCCCTGCGCTGCCGCTGGCGATCGGCATGGCGGTGGGCACCCGGCACAAAGTGCTGGTTGTTCACGGCGACGGCGGCGTGATGCTGAATATTGCCGAGATAGCCACCGCTGTGGAGTGCCAGGCGCCGGTGATGCTTTGTGTTTTCAACGACAGCGGCTACGGTGTACTCAAAGCCCTGCAGCAGATCAGCACCGGGCGGGAATATGCCGTGGATCTGCACACACCGGACTTCGTTGCCCTGGCCAGCGCAATGGGCATGCCCGGAGAAAAAGTCGCCAGTAGCGCCGCTTTTGCCCAGGCCCTGCAAGCGGGTCTGGATTGCCCGGGTCCTTACCTGATAGAAATCGACCTGGACAGTCTGGCCCCCATTAATATGTTTGCCTGACCAGCGGATTTCATCGGCAATGACCACTTCGACGCAACGCTACCGGGGCCGCGACCTGAGCCGGGCCCTGACCATCGACGATCTGCGCTGCATGGCGCAGCGCGCCCTGCCCCGCTTTCTGTTCGAGTACATCGACGGCGGCGCCGAGGATGGCATCAGCCAGCGACGCAACCGCGAGGCATTTGAGCCCCTGATGGGGGTGCCCAACACCGTGACCACGGTTCAGGCGCGCAACCAGAGCAGTCTGCTGCTGGGCGCGAAAACTGCCCTGCCGCTGGTGGTGGCCCCCACCGGATTCAAAGGTTTGTCCCGCCACCGGGCGGATGTCGCGCTGGCAAAAGCCGCTGCGCACTGGCCATATTCCAGCAGGAAATCGACCGCGGCCTGGCGCTGCTGGGCCGGCCGGATATCAACGCGCTAGATACCGATATCTTTCAAGCACCGCCCGGTCGGTCAATCACCACCTGATCAGTTTCACAGCGCTCTACGCCAACGCCGGCCCGATGGGGCCTGAAACATCCGGGATGAAACGGGCCTGAAGCCGGCCCGGATTAACAGGCTCTGGCACTGCAGGCGCTGGAAAACAGGAGTCCCGAAGGAAAGGACGCTGTAGAGGGAGAAGGAGAAGGAGAAGGAGAAGGAGAAGGTGGTGCCGGAGATAGGAGTCGAACCTACGACCTTCGCATTACGAATGCGCTGCTCTACCAACTGAGCTACACCGGCAAGGCGCGCTATTTGACACGAAACCAACAAAATTTTCAAAGGGCTTTGTCGGTTTCTTTTGTCTCCACGCCATTCCAGGCTCAGGCCGGGGTATAACCGACCCGCTCGGCGGGGCCGTCCATCCACACCATGGTCAGTTTGCGCTCGACAATGCGCCAGCCATCCGCAGTGCGGCGCAGGCGGTCCTGGTAATAGCACCCGACATGGACGACGAACTCGCCCTGGGCGTCGTGGCCGAGCAGCGGGTTGTAGCAGTCGGTGCGGGTGTGGGCGGTGTCGCCGTCGATCTCGATCACAAAATTGCTGAGCAGGTGCTGCCAGTCATCGAAGCGCGACATGGATTCGGCCAGCCAGTCGCGCAGTTCGCGGAAGTTGCCGCGGATACCGCCCGCGTCGCTGTAGTCCGCCACGGCATCCTCGCTGAAGGTCTGGTCAAACAGCTCGGTCTTGCGTGCATCGAGGGCGTGGGCATAGCGCACCAGCGTGTCCTGAATGGCAAGGCGGTCCACTAAATAGTTGATATCGCTCATCGCGCTGGATCTCCTGTGACGACTATGCCCTTGATGGCTATGCCCCTATAGTATCCGCCCGGGCCCTCCGGGGGCGCGGGTTTTGAGTCTTGAGGAGATCTGGTATGGGTAGATTGACCGGAAAGGTAGCAATCGTCACGGGTGCGGCACGCGGCATGGGCGCCTGCACGGCGCGCCTGTTTGTCGAGGAAGGCGCGGTGGTGGTGCTGGGCGATGTGCTCGATGAGCAGGGCCAGGCGCTGGCGCAGGAGCTGGGCGACAACGCGCACTATCTGCACCTGGATGTCAGCCAGGAGGCCGACTGGTCCAAAGCCGTTGCGCTGGCGGAGTCACTGGGCTCACTGCAGGTGCTGGTCAACAACGCCGCCATTCTGTATGCGGCCAGTATTGCCGACACCTCGGCCGCGGATTACCGGCGGGTGGTCGACGTCAACCAGGTGGGCGCATTTCTCGGCATTCGCGCGGTCATGGAGCCCATGAAGCGCGCCGGCAAGGGCTCCATCATCAATATCTCGTCGATCGACGGCTTTCAGGCGAAGAACGGCCTTTCCGCCTATGCATCGACCAAATGGGCCCTGCGCGGGCTGAGCAAAGCCGCAGCTATCGAACTGGGCAGATTCGGCATCCGGGTCAACACGGTGCATCCCGGCGGCGTGAATACCGTCATGGGCAATGCCGCCGCCGACAGCGAAGAATCACTCAACCAGTTTTATACCGCTCACGCTATTCCCCGCGTGGGCCGCCCCGAGGAAGTTGCGCGCATGACACTGTTCGTTGCCAGCGACGAAGCCAGCTACTCAACGGGTTGCGAATTTCTGGTGGACGGCGGCTGGAACGCCGGTTTGCGAATACCGACACTGCCTGGCGCCTGATTCCGCCCGCTGCCACCGGCCGCCAGGCAGGCCGGCTACTATCGAGCCCGTGGGCTGTCAGCGCGAGCCGGCAGCACGCTGGTCTATTCGCCCTCGCCGATATAATCAATGCGCGGATAGCTCACCCATTTGAACGTCTGGTTATAGCCGCAGATCACGCACTGGTGCGGGACCTCTCCCGTCTCGGGATTCATCTCTGCGGTTTTCTGCATCATCCCGTGTCCACAGTTGTCGCAGATGTAATTGACTTCAATGGTCCGTACCGGGCGTTTCACTTCGGGCATGATGATCGATTCCTGAAATAGACAGCGGTGCAAGCCTAGCAAACTCGCCTGCGGCAGAGATACTCCCGGCCGACAGTCCTACGCGATTGCCGGCAACCACACCGTAAACACCGAGCCGTGACCCAGCTCGCTCTGTACCGAGACATCCCCGCCGTGCAAGGCAGCAAGCTCGCGCACCAGCACCAACCCCAGACCCGAGCCTTCGAGGCCCGGGCGGGTGCCATTATCGAGCTGGGTATAGCGTCGAAACAGCCGACTGAGGTCCTCTTGCGCGATGCCCTGACCGGTGTCTTGCACACTGATGGCAATGCCGGCGCGGGCTCCTCTGGGAGCGACTTCTGCCTTGATGGTCACCGTGCCGTGCTCGGTAAATTTGATCGCATTGGACAGCAGGTTGAGCAGAATCTGCAGTATGCGGGTGCGGTCTCCCAGCACCTGGGGCAGGTCGTCGGGAATCTCGCTGTGCAGCTGCAATCCGCGCTGCGTGAGCTGGGGCTCGATCTGCGCTACCGCGTCCTCCACCAGCATCTTCAGCGCGATAGGTTCGCGCAGCACCCTGAGCTTGCCCGCCTCGATTCGCGACACGTCCAGCAGATCGTTGATCAGATTCAACAGGTGCTGGCCGTTGCGGTCGACGGTCTCCAGCGCCTCGCGGGCGCGCTGGGACAGGTTGGATTCACGCCCCACCACGCGCCGCGTGAACCCGAGTATCGAGTTCAGCGGCGTGCGCAGTTCGTGAGACATATTGGCGAGGAACTCGCTCTTGGCGCGGTTTGCGCGCTGTGCCTCGACCACCGCTGCAGCCAACTGTGCGGTCTTGAGCTGCACTTCATGTTCTACCCGGCTGTGGGCGCTCGATGCGTACAACAGCACCCAGACGATGGTGAGACTGAACAGGCTCAACAGCCCGATAAGCAGCCATGTGTCACCACTGCGGAAACCGACCGTGTAACTCGCACTCGGCAGCGCCTCGAACCGCCATGTCCGGTCCAGCGCTCGCAGGGTCTGCACCACGCGGAAATGCGCGAGAACCGCCTCGTCCAGCGTCGAATGCAGTATCGGTTGCGCCGAATCCTGATCTGTCAGGGTGACATCAAAATGCGCCAGAAACGGCGCCGGCCAGACCCTGCGCGCCAGCTGCTCGGCGGTAGTCACCAGTGCAATCAAGCCGCGCACGCAAGGGTCTTCCAGCCCCGGGCGCTGCTCCTGACAGCCGTGTACCCGCACCGGTACAACCTGCACCAGAAACGTCTCGATTGCGCCGTCGGCTTTTCCCGGCAGTCGAAACGGCGGCGTCAATGCAGGCGACCGGGTCAGGATGCTGCGACTGACCACCGGGCCCAGAGATGGCGCATAACCCCAGTCAGCGCCAACAAAATCCGCAAAGCGTCCGCTGCCCAGGGCGTAGGCGACGGGGTAATAGACGGGCTGCCTGTTGTCCACCATCGGCGTGAGGGTGCTGTCGGCGTGACGAAACACCACGGGCGCAGCGTACTCTTCTGACAGCCGTCGCTCGGTGGCCTGGCGTTGCCCCGCCATGACCTGGGGCAGCCACAGCATGTTGACCACGGTGCTGTTATTGCCGAGTACGCCGCTGCCAAAGCGCTCGAAACCCGCGCGGGTGATATCACCACCGGCCTCAAAATGCAGGCGCGCCATCTCCAGCAGGTCTGCCTGGGCCACGACATACTGCTCCAGTGTCATGGCCATGGCCCGGGCTTCGGCCCGCAGATTGACCCCGATGCGCTCGTGCTCGTGGCTGCGAAGGATGTACAGTACGGTGGTGGTCACCAGCAGCACCGAGCCGATCGACACCGTCATGCCCCAGGTGCGCCGTGGGGAACTGTCGTGCTGTGGACTTGCCCAGAGGTAGACAATGGGCGCAACGGTAATCACTCCGATGACACTCGCCGAGTACCAGTTGGCCCAGCGAGCCCAGAAATTGACGGTTTCAAAGGGACCAATCAGCGTGTAGGCCCCGAGACCGATGCTGGTACCCCAGGCAACTGCCAGAGGCCCCGCGATAATCAGAAAGCGGGCGAGTTCCCAGCCGGAGTAATCCAGGCCGCGGCCCTGGCGGGGGGACAGCAGCCAGTAGCTCAGAACGACCTGGGACATGACGCCCAGGCCGGCAATGCCCGCCGCGGCCAGCATGGGCCACAGCGCCACATCGCCACCCAGCGCCGGCGACACGACGATGCCATTGGCCAGCAGCGCGCCGACCAGTACGCCCGGCCAGATCCGCGGTCCCCAGGCCAGCATCAGCCCCAGGGCAAACCCGTCCGCCACCCACACCACACTGTTGTAGAACGGTGGCCGCACCAGCACGAAACCCAGCCAGGCCATCAGCATATAGCCCAGGGCCACAATAACCTGACCCGAGAGATCAAACCGGATCGTTGCGCTGTTTACCGGCTTTGGCATGACTATCCCGCTGTTGGTTTGTTATAGGTCAAGTCGCAAAACTATGATATCGGTGATGCTGAGAGCCTGAACAGCGCAAGGTTTGTATCAAACAGTGAGTGTGATCAGGGCCAACAGATAATAGCGGGTTAGCCGGCGATCACGAACTGCCGTACGATTGAAGTCGCAAACAAGCCTGGGTTTAAATGCCCGCAACCGACTTATTGAAGCCCCCTGGAGAAATTTAAGATGAAAAAATTGCTGGTGATTGCCGACCAGGACAACAAACGCCACGCTGCCCTGCAACGCGGTATCGCGCTGGCCACGCAGACCGGTGCGACGATTCATTGGGTGGGCTTCGCCTACATGAGAGAAGAGGGCATGGAGTTTCTGACCGCCGCCCAGCGCAGTACAGTCAAGGCGTCGCTGCTGGCCAGCAAGCGCAAGGATATGGAAAACACCCTCAGCAAATCCCCCAAAGCCAAGGTAGACATCGAGATCGTCTGGGAAAAGGACGTGGCCGGTTGGATACTGAAACACGTCGCCGGAAACAACTACGACATGGTGCTCAAAACCGGGCATCGCAGCGAGTCCCTGATCTACACCCCCACCGATTGGCAGTTGCTGCGCGAGTGCCCGGTACCGGTCATGATCGTCGCCAGCAAGACCTGGAAGAAGCGCGCGCGCATCGTCGCCGCCGTCGATCTGAGTACCAAGGTGGACAGCAAGCGGGCGCTGAATTACAAGGTGCTGGCCATGGCACGCAGTCTCGCCGACGCCAGTGACGGCGAGTTGCACCTGGCCTACACCATCGAGGTACCCCAGGTATTGAGCGACCTGGACCTGATCGACGGACGCAAGCTCGCTGCCCTGCGCCGCTAGGCGC
>JAVEVZ010000003.1:0-31484 GCA_034004805.1 Spongiibacteraceae bacterium
TCAACCATCGACTGGGATGACATTGTGTTCGAGGTGGACCTGCTCAAGTCCCAGGAGATCAACCTGGATTACATTCTGGAGCTGATTTTTGACCACAACCGAAAGACCAGAAGCAAGGCTGATCTGGTTGAGGAAGTGCGCAGGGTGATTCGCGCGAGCCTTGGCAACCGTGCCAAGGAAAGCTTGGTGGTGGACTTTATCAATCAGGCCGATCTGGATGAAATTCCCGACAAGGCCAGTGTAATTGATGCCTTTTTTACCTACGCTCGGGCGGAGCAGCAGCGCGAGGCACAGGCACTTATTGACGAAGAGCACCTGAACGCCGAGGCGGCAAAGCGCTATATCGCCACCTCACTCAGGCGCGAGTTTGCCAGCGAAAACGGCACCGAACTGAATGCCATTCTGCCGAGGATGAGTCCCCTGAATCCGCAATACCTGACCAGGAAGCAGAGTGTGTTCCAGAAAATTGCGGCATTTGTTGAGAAGTTTAAGGGGGTTGGTGGCCCTGTCTAGCGGGGAGCGTGGGGCGGGTCTCGATTGCCGGGCAAAGGGTGGCTGTCCTCCGCAGGGCTATCAACTCACTGAAAACCCGTGCCGCTCCGCTGGTAACTCAGCAGGCGCCCCTTAAAGGGGGGTGCTTCGCTGTCGCTGAAGGGTATCCGTGTTTCTGTCAGCGTGAAGCCCAGTGCTGTCAGCTTGCCACTGAAGCGGTTGCCGTAGCCGCGTCCGGGGCAGGTGATCAATACCTTTGCGCAGGGTGCGGCGATGCGCTGTATCAGGCTGGCGAGCAGTGGTGCGTGATCGCGTTCGTACAGGATATCGCTGCCGAGAATTACGTCGAAGTGGCCCACCTGGGTGGCGGTATCCGCCCAGGGAAGATCGAGGTAGGGAATTTCGGGCAGCTTGTTCTGCGCGGTGTTGTAGTCCAGGAACTCTTTACTGAGCGGGTGATGGTCACTGGCCGTGATATCCGCGCCGCGCCATTGCAGGACCAGGCTGGGCAGGGCCAGGCCACAGCCCAGTTCGAGTATGCGCCGACCCTTCAGATCAAGGTGTTTGACCGCAGCAGCTAGCGCCCGGCTTGCCGGCCAGAGTTGGCCGAACAGGCTCCAGTTGGCAGAAGAAATTCCTGCGCGCTCAATGGCGTCGCCGGGATCTGCGTATTGATTGTGGTCGAGCAATGCGCGCAAGCGGCCGGTAAATGCGCCGACCCTGATATTCAGTTTTCGCGTTTGATAGCCTGGCATGATTCCTCCTCCTGAGGGGTTATGACAGTGATGCGCTATGGAGGCAGACTGCGCCGAGGTTCCCGATGTCGAACGCGGCAATTACTCAGCGCTATGCTTTTCGTCTTGGGGCGTCTTGGGGCATTTTTTTGTTTCTATCGCGCTGATCCCGCGCCAATCCCACGCCTGCCGTTACATTTCCTTTATTGCGCAAAGGCACTTTCACGCTGGCCAGAAGCTGCTCACCCGCCGCACGACAACAGGCGCGGTATCCGGTTCGCGCTTTGATATGGTTGAGCTTGTGCTGTAACATACCGTTTTTTAAGCAATTCTTCCAATGAGTCGCCTGGGCGGCTTTATATGGCAGCGGACAGCATACACCGGTCCGGCTGGCCCTAACACCATCGTTAAGCGGTGGTGGCGACGCAACTGTCGCGCACCGTTCGCGTGTAACGCGCGTATAAAATTGATGTCGAAAAATCGATATCTGCAGCCTCCCTGCGGGCAACCGCAATAGGGCAGGCGTACAACTGCAAACAATCACTTGTGAGAAACGGGCGTCACTGTCCGCTGCACGTCGCGCTGCGGGCATCAAAAACGCCGCAGCATAAAAAATACGGTAGGGAAAATATGTCACTGTCCAGTAACGCACTTATCCAACATCAGGCGGAATACGATACGTTTACACAACACATCCGCTTCCAGGTCTACACGGACCGTCATATTGAACAGTTGCCGGCACTGCAGCGCATGTCGGAAGAACAGCGCTTTGTCATGCGCGTGGTGGCACAGGTGCTGCCTTTTCGGGTGAACCAGTACGTTATCGAAGAACTTATCGACTGGAGCCGCGTGCCCGATGACCCCGTCTTCCAGCTGACGTTTCCCCAGCAGGGCATGCTGGCGCCGGAAGACTTCAATCGCATGGCGGATGCATTGCGCAAGGGTGTCGATCGCGTCGAGATCAAGCGCATCGCCCGCGAAATACAGGCGGGCCTGAATCCACATCCCGCAGGGCAGCAGGAGATGAACGTGCCCATGCTGGACGGCGAGCCGCTGCCGGGCGTGCAGCACAAGTACCGTGAGACGGTGCTGTTCTTTCCCAGCCAGGGTCAGGTCTGTCATTCGTACTGCACGTTCTGCTTCCGCTGGGCGCAGTTTGTCGGCGACAAGGCGCTGCGCTTTGCCAGCAATGAGGCCCGGTCCCTGCACGGCTATCTGGCAGCCCATCGCGACGTCAGCGATCTGCTGATCACCGGCGGCGACCCCATGGTGATGAAGACCCGCACGCTTGCCGGCTACCTGGAGCCGTTGCTGCAACCTGAACTTGAGCATGTGCAGACGGTGCGTATCGGCACCAAGTCCATGACCTTCTGGCCCCAGCGCTATGTGACAGACCCGGACGCCGACGACCTGCTGCGCCTGTTCGAGAAAATGGTCAAGCGTGGCAAGCACATCGCCCTGATGGCTCATTTCAACCACTGGCAGGAAATGGAAACGCCGGTGGTGCGCGAAGCCCTGCGCCGGGTGCGGGATACCGGCGTGGTGATACGTACCCAGGCACCGCTGATCCGTCATATCAACGACGACGCGGACGTCTGGGCGCGGATGTGGCGTACCCAGACGGCCCTCGGCCTGATTCCGTATTACATGTTTGTCGAGCGCGACACCGGCGCACGCCACTATTTCGAGGTGCCGTTGGTGCGCGCCTACGAAGTGTACCGGGATGCGATTCGCCAGGTATCCGGCCTGAGCCGCACCGCCCGCGGCCCCTCCATGAGCGCCGGCCCTGGCAAGGTCGAGATCCAGGGCATCACCGAGATCAACGGCGAAAAAGTCTTTGTCCTGCGCTTTATCCAGGGCCGCAACCCCGACTGGGTACAGCAGCCGTTCTTCGCCCGCTTCGACCCGGAAGCCAAGTGGCTCAACGACCTGCGTCCCGCCTTCGGCGAAGAGAAATTTTTCTTTACTGACGAATATGAGGCGATGTGCGGCGAGGAAAAGCTGGACAGGGTTTCATAGGCCAGACCAGCCCTGCCTGGTTTGCCCGATACCAGTGCCGGCCGGGTGTGCGACTATTACGGAAGCTCTGAAGAGCGGTTGCGCCCCGGCCTGTTCCTACGGTTTGGATTGTTGCCGCTGGCGCCATTTGCACTGAGCCCGGCCTGCCTTCGCTCGCACGCGCTTCAGAGGTCCGTTGATTCGTTGAATTCCGATCCACTCAATCCGGCGTCGGTAAGTCGTCGCAAAAGGAGTGCTGCTATGCAGGTTGGTATGACCTTGCCGTTGATGGAACTGAATGTGGATCGCGCGATGCTTGAGACGTGGGCGCGCGCGGTGGATGAGGGCCCGTTCAGCTCGCTGTGTTTCGGCGAGCGGATGGCCTTTGATAATCCGGAGACCATGACGCTGCTGGGGGCGTGCGCGGCGTGGACTGAGCGGGTGCAGCTTAAAACCACCGTGATCATTGCCCAGCTCCACAACCCGGTGATGCTGGCGAAATGCCTGGCGACCGGGGATATGCTGAGCCGGGGCCGGCTCACGGTTGGCCTGGGTATCGGTGGGCGCATTGAAGATTATGTGGCGGTCGGCGCGGACCCCGCGACACGCAACCAGGCGGACCTCGCGGCGCGTGTGGCAATCATGAAGCGGGTGTGGGCCGGCGAAAAAGTGGTGGATACGCTGAAGCCGGTCGGCCCCGCGCCGTGCCGTCCGGGTGGCCCCGAACTGCTGGCGGGTGCCCAGGGACCCAAGGCCGTGCGTGCCGCGTCGGCGTGGGCTGACGGTCTGTCGGGCTTCAGTTTTGACATGAATATGGAGAGTGTGGCCGAGTCATTCGCGCAGGCCCGTGCGGCGTGGCGCGAGGCCGGCCGGCCGGCGCCGAAGCTGACCACCGCATTCTGGTTTGCGCTTGAGGAAGATGGCGGGCGCGCACAAATGGATCGTCACCTGCGCCACTATTTCAACTGGATCGAACCCGCCGCGCTCGAAGCGATGCTGCCGACCACGGGATTTGTGGGGAGCCTGTCGGAAATGGGTGCCGTGCTGAAACAGCTCGAGACACTGGGCACCGATGAGGTGCACCTGATCCCCACCAGCGACAGGGTTGATCAGGTGGCGCGCATTGCCGGGCTTATCGGCTAGCGGGCTTTCGTGCGCACGACAAGCTGCCGGGGACCTTGGTCTGCAGACTAAAACCACCGCCACTGCTGATCGCGATAGACCCCGGGTATGATGGCCGCTGTATTAAAAAGCGCTCGAGGGGCGGACGATGCAGAGAAGACGATTTCTTCAGGGTGCGGCGACAGGCAGTGCGCTGGCGCTGGCAGGGTGTACGGCGCCGGCGATCAGTGAGCGGGACAGCGGCCGCTGGGACCAGACCGTGGATGTGCTGGTGGCGGGCTCCGGGGCGGCGGCGACCTCCGCGGCCATCGACGCGCACCGCACCGGGGTGAGCACGCTGGTTCTGGAAAAACTCACCGTCATCGGCGGCTCGTCGGCCATGTCGGGCGGCGTGATCTATCTGGGCGGCGGCACGCCGTTGCAGAAGGTCTGCGGCTTCGAGGATTCGCGCCAGGCGATGTACGACTACATTGCCAATGCCAGCCACCTGCACCCGCAACTGGACAAGATCGCCCGCTATTGCGACGGCTCGCTGGAGCACTTCGACTGGCTGGTGGGCAACGGCGTGCCGTTTGTGCCGCGCTTCAGCAATGTGCGGGAAATGACCTTCGGCGACGAGTCGCTGTATTACTCCGGCAGTGAAAAAGCCTGGCCCTACCGCGATCTCGCCAGGCCGGCGCCGCGCGGCCATGTGCCCAGCCGGGAGGGTCTCAAGGGTGGCAACGGCGGCCGGGTGCTGATGCAGGCGTTGCACGCCTCCGCCAGGGCCCAGGGCATCCGTTTCGTCACCGATGCCAAAGTGCAGCGCCTGGTGGTGGGCGATGACGGCGCGGTGCTGGGCGTACAGGCCCTGATCGCCGGCGAGCTGCGGCGCATCCGCGCGCGGGGCGGCGTGGTGCTGGCCTGCGGCGGGTTTATCCACAACCGGGCGATGGTCCGCGAGCACGCCCCCGAGCTGTATGACTGCAGCACGCCCTGGGCCAATATGGGCGATATGGGCGAGGGCATACAGATGGGCGTGAGTGTCGGCGCCGGCACCTTGCGCATGGACCAGGGTTTTTCCATCGTGCCGATTTACCCGCCCAACCAGGTGGTCAAGGGCATCGTCGTAAACCGTTCCGGCCAGCGCTTTATCAACGAGGACGTCTATCACGCGCGCCTGGGCGATGCGATTGCCTACCACGAGCAGGGCAAAGCCTGGCTGATCTGTGATGCCGACAGTGCCTATGGCTACGACGACTACCGGGTGAAGGTGGTGGCTCAGGCCGATACGGTTGCCGAACTGGGCCGCGCGCTGAAATTTCCCGATGCGGTGCTGGAGCAGACCGTGCAGTACTACAACCGCTTTGCCGCGCAAAAGCAGGACCCGATGTTCCACAAGCAGGAGGAGTATCTGTCGCCGCTGCAGAAGGCGCCGTTTGTGGCCTACGACCTCAGTGTCGACAAGGCATTCTTCGTCGCGCACACCTTTGGCGGCCTGCACACCTCGGTCGACACCGAAGTGCTGAACGGCTTTGGCGAGGCCATTCCGGGCCTGTATGCCGCGGGTCGCACCAGTCACGGTATTCCCACCTCGCCCTATATCGGCAGCGGGATTTCAGTGGGGGATTCGCTGTTTTTCGGTCGCGTCGCAGGGCGCCATGCCGCCGGGAGGGTCGCAGCATGAAGCCATTTATCGTGTTGTCGCTGATGCTGGCGAGTGGCTTGCTGGGCGCGCAGACGCCGGCGGTGGTGGGTGATGCGGAGCGCGGACAGCTGGCCTTCGGCAGTTGCCGCACCTGCCATTACCCTGAGCAGGGCGTGGGTCATCACAACGGTCCCGGCCTGTGGAATATCTTTGCGCTGAAGGTCGGTTCGCAGGAGGGCTTTGCGTACTCCGAGGCGCTGCGTCGCGCGGATTTCGTGTGGACACCGGCTTTGATGGATGTGTGGCTGGCGGACCCTGCGAAGTTCCTGCCCGGCAATACCATGATGGCGCTGCCCATCGACGACCCGCAGAAGCGCGCGGATATCATCGCCTATCTGTTGCGCTTCACGCCGGCGTCAGATGAAAACGACCAGGGCGGAGACGGTAAACAGGCCGCGGACTAATCGCAGCCTTTCTGTGATGGCGGATGGCGTGCAGAGCACATAGGATGTGTGTTCTGCGCGAGCAGGATGTTTTCTGAATCCATCATGGAGAGAGTTGTTTATGCGACCGCGTCGTTCCGTTCTGTATATGCCCGGCGTTAACGACCGGGCCCTGGCCAAGGCCCGCAGCCTGCCCGCGGACGTGCTGATTCTCGATCTTGAGGACGCGGTGGCGCCCGCCCGGAAGGCCGCCGCGCGGGACCAGGTGCTTGCCGCGTTGCGCGACGGCGGCTATGGCGCGCGGGAACTGGTGGTGCGGGTCAACGGCCTGGACACGGACTGGGGCCGGGATGATCTCCGGGCCCTGGCCCAGGCGCCGCTGCACGGTATTTGCCTGCCCAAGGTGGAAAGCCCCGAGACCGTGCGCGAAGCGGTGGCGATACTCGACGCCGCCGGCGCCGGCGACGATGTCCTGATTTGGGCCATGGCGGAAACGCCGCGGGGAATCCTGCATATCAACGCCATCGCCGCGGCTCATCCGCGGCTGACGGCGCTGGTCATGGGCACCTCGGACCTGGCCAAGGAACTGCGCGTGCCCCACACGCCGGAGCGGCTGGGTTTTATCACCTCCCTGGGCCTGTGCGTGCTCGCGGCGCGCGCCCACGGTCTCGATATCCTCGACGGCGTACACCTTGACCTGGATGACGAGGCCGGGCTGGAGCAGGCCTGCGAGCAGGGTCGCGCGTTGGGCTTTGACGGCAAAACCCTGATTCACCCCAAACAGCTTGCGGCGGCCAACCGGCACTTCGGGCCGGCTGCCGAGACAGTGGCGCAGGCTGAGAAAATTATCGCCGCCTGGCGCACGGCAGAGGCCGCGGGCAGCGGCGTGGTGCTGCTGGACGGCAAGCTGGTGGAGGCGCTGCACGTGGAGGAAGCCCGCCGCCATCTGGCGATTGCCGAGGCCATTACCAGGCTCGAACGGGGCCAGTAAGCGTCACTGGCCCGCCCGCGCGGGCGACGCCCCGCCAGTTTGCATTCGGCATATTTTCCGGGCGGGTTTTGGTGCTGTAATAGGCCCGCCACTTCGGATCGTCCTCGACCATCAATGGAGGCATGACCATGAAAATCGGAATCATGGCAGGTGCCGGCAACGAGCCGGATGCAACGCTGGCGGGCCTGACGCAACTGGCCCGGCGCGCGGAAACCGATGGCTTTGCCAGCTTCTGGCTGGCCAATGTGTTCGGGCTGGACGCGATGACGGCGCAGACGGTGATCGGCGCCGCAACCACGCGCATCGAGCTGGGCACCGCAGTGGTGCCGATCTATCCCCGCCACCCCACGGCCATGGCCCAGCAGGCGCTGTCCACGGCGCTGGCCTGTGACGGCCGGTTCACGCTGGGGATAGGGCTGTCCCACAAGCTGGTGATCGAGGACATGTTCGGCCTGGATTACAGCAAGCCCGCCAGCCATATGGAGGAATACCTGCAGACGCTGATACCGCTGCTCAGGGGCGAGTCGCTCAGCCACAGTGGTGAGCGGTACTGGATTCATGTGCAGTACGCACCGGCCGGTGGCGTGGCCAGCTGCCCGGTGCTGGTGGCGGCCCTGGGGCCGCGGATGCTGCGGATCGCCGCGCGCTATGCCGCGGGCACGGTGACCTGGATGACGGGCCTCAAAACGCTGGCCGAACACACGGTACCGGCGCTGACTGCGGCCGCGCAGGAAGCGGGCGCCCAGGGCACCCGGGTGGTGGCGGGTCTGCCGGTGGTGCTGACCAGTAACGTGGCGGCGGTGCGGGCGCGCCTGGACCAGAGCCTGGCGATCTACGGCCAGCTGCCCAGCTACAAGGCGATGATCGAGCGGGAGGGGAGCAGCGGCCCGGGCGCCGTGGCCCTGGTAGGTGACGAAAAGACCCTGCGCGAGGATCTGCGGCGCCTGCGGGAGGCCGGCGTCAGCGACCTCAGCGCCGCTTTTATGGAAGTGGAACCCGGCGCGTTTCAGCGTACCTGGGATTTCCTCAAGGGCGAGCTGTAGAGGTTTCATCGGCGGAGCGGGCGGCGGGCGGCGGGCGACGGCGAGTCGTGCCCGCGCGCCGCGTCACACAGCGCGAGTATGCGCCGGTCGACCCAGCTCTGCAGTCGCCAGTTCTCGATAAAACCGCAGTGGCCGCCATGCTCGGTGAGCTCGATGGTGAGCGCGTTGTTGCGGGGCAGGGCGGCCAGGTCTTCCGCCAGGATCATGGGGTCGTCGCGGCTGGTGATCAGCTGTACCGGCACCTGCAGGTCGCGCAGGGTGTCGCCCAGCAGTGAGTAGCCGTCCAGATAACTGCGGGTGTCGGGAAACTCGGTATAGCGGGGCACGAAGTAGCCGTTCATGGCGCGCAGGGTTTTCAGTTTCAGCAGCTCATCGCCGTAGCCGAGTTCCGGGAAGTGCTCGAGTTTCCTGCGCAGGGAGCGCTGCCATTTGCGCACGAAATAGCGGTGGTAGACCCACCAGCCGGTTTCCAGCGCGTCCATGGTTTTGCGCGGATTCAGCACCGGGCACACCGCGACCACCTGGTCGAGCCCGATGCCGGCGGCCGGTGCGCGCGCCGCGATGCGCAGTGCGAAATTCCCGCCCAGCGAAAACCCCACCAGAAAATTGCGCGCGCTGGCGTGATGCTGCTGTACCAGCCGCACGGCATCGATGACTTCCTGCAGGCGCGTCGAGTTGAACAGCTCGCGGTTGAGGTGATGGGTGGGGCCGTGGTCGCGGAGGTTCAGGCGGAATACGTCATAACCCGATGCAAACAGCCGTGACCCCGCCGAGAGCAGGTACAGGGACTCCGCACAACCCTCCCAGCCATGCAGCAGAATGGCCAGCCCCTTGCTGGGGCCGGACTGTGCTGAGTATTGGCCGGCAAGCCGCACGCCGTCGCTGCATGCCAGCAATTCCGTGCGCGCGACCGAGCGCAAACGGCGGGCGCGCAGCCGTGCCAGTGGTTTGCGGGGGCCGGTGCTGGCCAGTATCGACTGCAGGTGCGGGTTGCGCAGCAGGACGGGCGGGCGGAACGGCTGCATGGTGTCAGGCTGTCCTCTGTTCGCAGGGGGCCTGGCAGGCGCCATAACACTGCGCTGCCATCAGACGCGCAGCGCGCGCAGGTAGTCGACCAGGTAGTCCACAAATACGCGCACCTTGGCGGTCAGGTGCCGGCTCTGGGGATAAATAATCCACACCGGGCTGGTGTGCTGGCTCCATGCGGGCAGCACCTGAACAAGCCTGCCCTGGGCGATATCCTCCAGCACGGAGAAGAACGGCAGTTGCGCGATGCCAAGGCCGGCGCGGGCGGCGCTCAGCAGGGCGGCCTCGTTTTTGGATTGCCAGTTGCCCTGCACCTTTACCTGCAGCTGCCGGGTGCCGTCACTCAGCGACCACACGCGCTGGGCGCCTGTCAGGCAATTGTGCTGCTGCAGCTCGTCAACCGTTTGCGGGCTGCCATGCCGGGCGAGGTAGTCGGGATGTGCCACCAGGTAGTGGTGGTTGTCGGCCAGCTTGCGGGCCACCAGGCTGGAGTCCGCTAGTTCACCTTCACAGATCGCGACATCGTGGCCGTGGCTGACCAGGTTCAGGGGCTGGTCGCTGAAGTCCAGCTCCACGCTGAGTCCCGGATATGCTTTCAGGAAGTCCGCCAGCATGGGCACGATAAAATGCTCCTGAAAACTGCCGGCCATATTGATCCTGAGGGTGCCGCGGGGGTCATTCTGCAGGGAGGACAGGTCCTGCTCCGCGCTTTCGAATTCATCGATGGTTCGCTTGCAGCGCAGGTAGAAATGCTCGCCTTCCTCGGTGAGGGTGAGACGGCGGGTAGTGCGGTTCAGCAGCCGCACGCCCAGCCGGTCTTCGAGCCGCGCCACCAGCTTGCTGACCTGCGAGTTGGAAATACCGAGGCGCTCGGCGGCGCCGCTGAAGCTGTCGCATTCCACCACGCGCACGAATTCGTAGATGCCGTCCCAGCGGGCCATGGTTTCCTCCCGGGAGCTGATTAGCCGGCCGATCCTAGCGGAAAGACCCGGCCCAGCGCCATCCGCGCGGTCAGCGACAGGCCCGGTCGCCGCTGTTTGCCTTGCGCCGGGCTGGCGGTACTATGCGCTACCCAATAATTTCCACGGTTCAGGTGTTCTTATGGCAAATGCGGAAAAGGCTCAGGCCGCCAGCTTCAAATCCGGGCAGCTCGTGATGGCAAAGAACAAGGCCGAGTGGCTGGACCTGTTCGCCGACGACGCCGTGATCTGTGACCCGGTGGGGGTATCGCCCCTGGACCCCAGCGGCGAGGGCCACCGGGGCAAGGCGGCGATCAGCGCATTCTGGGACATGGTGATCGCGCCGGGCCAGATCGATTTTGATATCCAGTCGTCCCATCCCGCCGGTGACGAGTGCGCCAATGTCGTCAACCTCACCAACACCATGCCCGGCGGCGTGGTGATCAAAACCACCATGGTTGCGCTCTATTGCGCCAACGATGCCGGCAAACTGGTATCCATGCGGGCCTACTGGGATTACAACAAAGTCGCGGACCAGCTCGCGGCGGCCCTGGGCTGACGCTGGACGACGGCGCGCCCTCGGGGCAGGAGGTTGTGCGGTGACCCTGGCGATCATTCTTCTGGTGTTGCTGGCTAGCCTGTGGCTGCTGGTGACCCTGGGCGAGCGCTGGTTCAAGCCGCCTGAGCCCGCCCGGATGGGGCGTCTGTCGGCGATTCTGATGGTCCTGATGGGGCTGCTGATCCTGGCCCAGGGCCTGCGCTACTGGCTGGGCTGAGCACCACCTTTCTGGATGATGCCCGAATCCGCCCCAATGGCCGACAATGTGGGGCTGGACAAACCGTGTCTTCGGATACCTTGCGGGTTGTCGCGGCGTTGCGGCTGACAGCTGCGCGCGGCTACCTGGGCAATGAACATTTTCGAAACCAAAGGCTGAGGCATGAGCGAGCAGACACTTCCCGACGTGGATTTCAACCCGGACAACATCGTGCGCGATGCGCGAGCCGTGACCGGCCTGGAGCATTTCGCCAGCGACTGGTACCGCGAGCCGCTGGAGCGCATGTGCTGGTCACTGGAGAACGAGTCAAAACTCAATCCGCTGGGCCGCGTACTGATGCGCCAGCGCCTGGTCGACGTGCTCAGCTGCCAGCTGCGGGTTGAAGATTTCTGCCGGCGCTTTCCTGAAATCCGCGACGAGCAGATCAGCGAGCCGCTGTTTATCGTCGGCCTGCCGCGCACCGGCACCACCATGCTGCACCGCACCATTGCCGCCGACCCGCGCATGTTCGCGCCGCTGTGGTATGAGGTGCGGTTTCCCGCGCCGGATGCGGACTGGGATTTCAAGTCGCCCGATCCGCGCATTGCCCGCGCCACCGCCGAGATGGACCAGATGCTGGCCAGCTCCCCCGAACTCACCGCCATCCACCCCATGGACCCAGTGGGGCCGGACGAGTGCATCATGCTGCTGGAGCAGAGTTTCTTCTCCTACAACGCCGAGGCCATGGTCAATATGCCCAGCTTCGGCGCCTGGATAGAAAAACAGGACCACACCCCGGGTTATGAATACCTGAAACTGCTGATTCAGTTCCTGCAGTGGCAGAAGAAGCGCAATGGCCAGACCGGCGAGCGCTGGGTATTGAAGGCGCCACACCACATCCACTTTATGGACCTGGTGTTCAAGGTGTTTCCGGATGCGAAAGTGGTGCAGACCCACCGCGATCCGGTGCAGACCATTCCGTCGCTGGTGAGCCTGATCTACGCCTGCTGGATTATTTACTCCAACGAGGCCGATCCCACCGAGGCGGGACACCAGTGGGCGCGCAAGTTTTCCGACGGTATGCGCAGGGCCCTCGGCGTGCGCGATGAAGTCGGTGCCGACCGCTTCCTGGACCTGTGGTTCAAGGACACGGTCAGTCAGCCCCTGAAGCAGATCGAAAAAATCTACGAATTCATCGGCATGGACCTCACTGAGGAGGCCAAGCGCGAAATGGAAGCGTGGCAGGAGTTCAACAAGCGCGAGCTGCGCCCGCCACACGAATACACACTGGAAGAATTCGGCTTCACGGAACAAAGCCTGGCCGATCTGTTCGTCGAGTATCGCCAGCGCTTTATTCTCAACCACTGAGGATTTGGGGCTGCAACGCGGCGCGTGTACAATCGGCACCGCCGCCACCAGCGGCCTCCACCGTCAATATTTTATTCACCGCGTTTTCCCTGGCGTCGCATCGCGGCGTTGCGGCCCGGGTCATTCACGACACTGTAGCGAGAGCACCATGGCAGAGCAGAAAGCAACCAACGTTCACTGGCACCACGGCGAAGTCAGCCGCGCCGACCGCAACCGCGTCCTCGGTCAGAAGGGCGCCACCCTGTGGTTTACCGGCCTGTCCGGCAGTGGCAAAAGCACCGTTGCGGTGGAGCTGGAAAAGGCGCTGATGGCCCAGGGCCGCATCTGCTATCGCCTCGACGGCGACAACGTGCGCCTTGGCATCAACAAGAATCTGGGTTTTTCCGCCGAAGACCGCACTGAAAATATCCGTCGTATCGGCGAAGTCGCCAAGTTGTTTGTCGACGCCGGCGTGATTGTGCTGTCCAGCTTTATCAGCCCCTACCGCGCGGACCGCGACCAGGTGCGCGAGTTGCACAAGCAGGGCGATATGGATTTCATCGAAGTGTTTGTGGACTGTCCGCTGGAAGAGGCCGAAAAGCGCGACCCCAAAGGCCTTTACAAAAAAGCCCGGGCCGGCGAGATCAAGAACTTTACCGGTATCGACGATCCCTACGAAGCGCCGCTCAATCCCGAAATCGTTCTGCACAGTCACAAGATGAGCCTCGAGGAAGAAGTGCAGGCCCTGCTGGGCATGCTCAAAGCCCGCGGCATCATCAACCTCTGAGCAGTTACCCCTATCCAGGAGACCGTTTGCGATGATTAAACCCCACGGCGCCGACGCGCTGAAACCATTGTTTGTTTACGACAAGGCCGAGCACCAGGCTCTGGCACAGGAAGCCGAGAAGCTGCCGTCGCTGCTGCTGAACTCCGCCGCTGCCGCCAACGCGGTGATGCTGGGCGCAGGCTACTTCACGCCGCTCTCCGGCTATATGAATCTGGCGGACGCACTGAGCGTCGCCAAGGATCTGCGCACGGCCGATGGCCTGTTCTGGCCGGTGCCCATTGTCAACCTCAGCAAGGATGTATCCGCGATCAAAGGCGCCAGGCGCATCGCGCTGCGCGACCCCAACGTCGAGGGCCATCCGGTATTGGCGGTGATGGACGTCGAGGCGATTGAAACCGTCAGCGCCGAGCAGATCGACACCATTGCAGAAAACGTTTTCGGCACCCTGGACCCCACGCACCCCGGCGTCGACACCTTTAAAGGCCTGGGTGACCAGCTCATTTCCGGGCCGATCCGGGTCCTGAATTTTTCCTATTTCAAGACCGAGTTTCCCGACACCTTCCGCACCGCGGTGGAGATTCGCGAGGAGATCGCCAAGCGCGGCTGGAACAAGGTTGTCGCCTTCCAGACCCGCAACCCGATGCACCGTGCCCACGAAGAACTGTGCCGCATGGCCATGAATGACGTCGGCGCCGACGGCATTCTGATCCATATGCTGCTGGGCAAACTCAAGCCCGGCGACATCCCCGCGCCGGTGCGCGACGCGTCGATCCGCAAGATGGTGGAGCTGTACTTCCCCAAGAACACCGTGATGATCACCGGCTACGGTTTCGACATGCTCTACGCCGGTCCGCGCGAAGCGGTACTGCATGCGCTGTTTCGCCAGAACAGCGGCTGCACCCATTTTGTCGTGGGTCGCGACCACGCGGGCGTCGGCGATTTCTACGGCGCTTTCGATGCGCAGACAATCTTCGACGAAAAAGTGCCGGCCGATGCCTTGCTGATTGAAATCTACCGCGCGGATCACACCGCCTGGTCGAAGAAACTGGGCCGCGTGGTGATGATGCGCGACGCACCGGATCACAGCAAAGACGACTTCGTGCTGCTGTCCGGCACCAAGGTCCGCGAAATGCTCGGCAACGGCATCGCGCCACCCCCCGAGTTCTCGCGCCCGGAAGTGGCCAAGATCCTGATGGATTATTATCAGGAACTCGACGGGAAGAAGTGAAGAATGCGCCAACCCCCTGCGCAGTGCGCAGGGGGTTGGCTGCTTTGAAGGGCTTGACGTCTGACGCTTTGAAGGGTCTGACGTCTGACGCTGGACGCCAAAATCAAACCTTCGCCGTTAGTCTGAGTGCAGCGGCGGGCCGAGTTCCCCCCAAACCATCAGCCCGCATTGCTTGACGAGTCTGACGTCTGACGCTGGACGCCAAAATCTAAACCTCCGGCGCCAGTCTGAGTCAGGCCAAGTTCCTCCAACCCAACAACTCACACCTCCCCAAGCGTCAGACGTTCAGCCAGACCCAAGCATCAGACGTCAGACTCCACCGCCCATCACCCAATCAGGTGGAGCCTCCCGGCGCAGGTTCTTGCTAGAGTGGCGGCCAAGCCAATAACACGGAGCTGCCGATATGCTGCTGAAAGACAAAGTGGTCATTATTTCCGGGATTGGTCCCGGTCTCGGGATCAAGCTGGCGCTGGAAGCCGCGCGGCAGGGGGCTAAGCTTGCGATTGCAGCGCGCACGGCGTCGAAGCTGAAAGAGGCCGAGCAGGAAATCGCGGCGCTGGGTCTGGGCACCGAGGTCATCAGCCAGCCCACCGATATCGCCGACCGCGCGCAGTGCAAGGCGCTGGTGGACGCGACGATCAAGCGGTTTGGCCGTATCGACTCCCTGATCAACAGCGCCTACAACCCCGGCAAGTTCGAGATCATCGAGAAAGCCGATCTCAATGACTGGCGCGAGGTCATGGATGTCAATCTGTTCGGCACCATGAACCTGACCCTGGAAACGGTTCCCCATATGAAAAAGCAGGGCGGTGGCGCGGTGGTCATGGTCAACACCATGGTGACCCGCCGGCCGCTGATGACCCAGGCCGGCTACGGTGCCTCGAAGCTGGCGCTGGTGGGGGCCACCCAGCACCTGGCGCTGGAGCTGGGTCAGTACGGCATACGGGTCAACTCCACGTTTATGGGCTGGATGTGGGGGCCGCCGGTGGAGGGCTTTATGAAAGCGCAGGAGCAGGCCACCGGGGTCAGCGTGGCCGAGCAGAAGGCGGCAGTGGCAAAAAATATCCCGCTGGGCGCCATCCCCGAGGACGGCGACTGCGGCAAGGCGGCGATATTCCTGGCATCCGATTACTCCTGTGCCATGACCGGCGCCTGCCTGGACGTCAACGGCGGCGAATACATGGCCCACTGAGGGCGTTCTGCGACGCTGGCGTTCGGCGCCTGCGTCGCTACAATGATGGGCCATTTTTCACCGCAGGCAGTGATGGCATGGTGGCCCATGCGCTCTCTCCAGAACTCGATGCCCTGATCCGTGCGGTCTATCGCGGCCCCTTGGAAGAGCGCCCGTTCCAGGGTTTTCTCAACCTGTTCCGGCGCACGGTGGACGGCAATTTCGCGACCCTGCTGCTGCGCCCGCCGTCGGAGTTCGACAGCGGCGTGGTGCTGAATGCCGCCATTGTCGCGCCCCATGTCTACCAGTCCTACAACGACAGCTATTTCGCCCTCGACCCGTTTGTGAACCTGCCCCTGGGCAAGGTGGTGACCCTGCGCGAGTTTGTCCCCGCGGCAGAGCTGGTGCATTCCGACTACTACCGGGAGTACCTGGAACCCATCGACGTGTTCAACATCATGGGCGCCGACCTGGTTGCGAACAGCGGGCTCAGCGCCCGCCTGCGGGTGACGCGCCCGCAGGGCCAGGCCGACTTCGACAGTGATGACCGCAGGCTGTGTGAGCTGCTGCTGCCGCACCTGGCCCAGGCCATCGAGCTGCACACCCGCCTGCAGTCCAGCGAGTCCGAGCGCACGCTGTATCTGGATGCCATCGACCAGCTGGCCATGGGGGTACTGTTGCTGGACGAGCAGGCGCTGGTGCTCAAGGTGAACCGGGCCGCCCGTCAACTGCTAGAGGGCGGTCTGGGGCTGCAGCTCAGCGACGGCACCCTGCAGGTGGGCAACCGCAGCACCAACAAGGCATTTCGCGAGCTGGTCGCGCAGATGGTGGAGGCGCACCGGCGCTCAGAGCCCGGCTTCGTCAAAGCGTTCCGTGTTCCCGACATCGGGGACGGTCCGGGGCTGGGGCTGCTGTTGCGCACCCTGCCACGCAGCGAAGCCGCGGAGAGTCGTTCCAGCCCCGCGGTGGCTATTTTTGTCAGTGACCCGCGCCAGCGACGTATGGCGCCGGTGGCCATACTCGCGGAGCTGTTCGGCTTTACCCGCGCGGAAGCGACCCTCGCGCTGTTGCTGGTCAACGGCCTGACCCTCGACGAGGCCTCCGCCGAGCTGGCGATCTCCCGCAATACCGCCAAGTCCCATCTCAGCGCGCTGTTCGCCAAGACCGGCGTGGCGCGCCAGACCAAGCTGATCCAGCTGATCCTGAAGAGCGTGGCACCGGTCGGCGGGGTGGGTGATCTCGACAGTGCCGACACCGCGCCATGAGGGCCGGACTGCTCAGCGCGCTGATCGTGCTGTCCACCGCGGCGGGCGCCGTGGAGGTCAATCGCCTGTGGCTGCCGCGCAGCCAATGGGCGCTGGAGCCCGACCTGATACTGGCTGCCGAGCGCGCCGAGCTGACCGACCGCTGCGCCGAAGTGCTCAGCGGCAAGTGGCTGCAGTCGGCCAGCACGCCCGAGCGCCCGGTGCTGATGATCGTCTGCCGCGACTCCATCACCGGCCGCAGCTACTACCGCAAGTACGCGCGGCTGGGCGCGCTGCGGCTGGAACTGCTCGAAGAACAGGGCCGCGCCACGCCTTCGACGGAGATTGCGCGACCGGTGGCTGTCGCGAGCGATTCGCTGTCAGCCACGCCGGGGGCGGAGACCGCCGAGCCCGATACCGTGGACAGCGCCGCACCGGCGGAAACCGGCCTTGCGACAGCGGACGCCGGCGGGATCGCGGCAGAGCAGGCAGATGCAGACGTCTTCGAGGCCATCCCGCTGCCGGATAGGCTCTGGGCCACCTGCCTGAGCGCGCTGCACAGAAAGATTGCCCCGATGCTGGGGGTGGTGGTCCATGAGGAGCCGCGCCCGACGCTGCGCGAGAACGCTGACGGAGGCGGTGCCTACACAATCCTGTTCGATGCCAGGAATCCGCGCGGCGACATGCTCTACTACCAGGCGGATTGCGAAGTGGCGGTCGAGGGTGAGGTGGCGGTGCTGCGCCTGCGGCCGCGTCCTGCCGATCAGCCCGGCGAACCGGCGGGCCCGTCATGAGCGCCAGCTTGCCCGCTGCAAGCCCGGCGGCTCCGGCCCGGCCGGGTTGTGGTTTGAACTGATTTTGCTACGGGGGAATAGCGATGAATGCTGAACAGCAAGTCCGTATTGAGGCGGCGGTACTGCGCCGTCTGCTGGCGCATCTGGATGGCCGCAAGGATGTCCAGAATATCGAGCTGATGAACCTGGCCGGCTTTTGCCGCAACTGCCTGGCGAAGTGGATGGTCACGGCCGCGGAGGAGCAGGGCGTCGCGCTGGATTACGACGCCGCCCGGGAGCGGGTCTACGGTATGCCCTATGCCGACTGGAAGGATCGGTACCAGACCGAGGCCACGCCCGAGCAGCTGGCGCGCATGCAGGCCCTGGCGGAGGCGAAAAAGAAGCCGTAGTCGGGCGCCCTCGCGCGTTGCGGGGCGCAGCCGTGCCCGGTTTACAGCGGTCCGTTGGGCAGAAAGCGGTTGCTGGTGTGGGCCTTGATCCAGCGCAGCTCGTCCTGGTCCAGGGGCGTTTCGCGGCGCTTGAGCAGATGGTTGAGGTAGATCACCGGCGAGCCCGCGCCGGCTTCCCAGCCTGGCAGCGTCGCTTCGGCAACCACCAGAAAACGCATCAGGGCAACGATCTCAGCGCGATCAAAATCCTGCACGGCCTCCAGCCAGGCGGGCTCAGTCAGCGCCATCAGGGCGCCGCGATGGCGCAGGTCGTCGTCGAGGGCCGCATTCAGATCGGGCAGGGGCTCCTGCCGGCCGAGGGCGATAAATTCCTCCAGCCACCGGGCCTCCAGTCTGTGTATCTGCGGTTGCCAACTGCCTAAGCTCATAGTGTTCCTCCCACGTAGGCCGCGCAGTATACCAGCTGGACCTGGCGCTTTGAGTTCTTGGCGCGGGCCGTGAAACCGCTATACTGTACGGGCTTACAGTGCCGGGGTGGCGCCATGTACCAACGCAAGATCATTCACGTCGACTGCGATTGTTTTTATGTCGCGGTGGAGCGGCTCAAGGACCCCACCCTGATCGGGCGCCCGGTCGCGGTGGGCGGTCCCTCGCGTGGCCGCGGGGTGATCGCGTCCTGCAGCTACGAGGCCCGCGCCTTCGGCGTGCGCTCCGCCATGCCCACCGGCCAGGCTATGCGCCTGTGTCCCGACCTGGTGCTGGTGCGCGGTGACATGGCCAGTTACCAGGCAGTGTCGGCCCAGATCCGGCATATCTTCGATCAGTACACCGATGTGGTGGAGCCGCTGTCCATCGACGAGGCCTTCCTCGACGTGACCGACAGTCCCCACTGTCGCGGCAGCGCCACCCTGATGGCCCAGGCACTGCGGCAGCGTATCCGCGCCGAGGTCGGTATTACGGTTTCCGCCGGCGTGGCGCCCAACCGCTTTCTCGCCAAGATCGCCAGTGACTGGCGCAAGCCTGATGGGCTGTTCGTGGTGCGCCCGGAAGAGGCCGCCGGCTTTGCCGCCAACCTGCCCGCCGCGCGCCTGCACGGCGTGGGCCCCGCGACCCTCGTCCGGCTCAACAAGCTCGGGGTGCGGCGCTGCGGCGATATCCTGCAACTGGACGACCTGCAACTGATACGCGAGTTCGGCAAGTATGGCCTGCGGCTGCGCGAGCTCGCCCAGGGCGTGGATCCCAGCCCCATCCGGCCGCACCGCAACCGCAAGTCACTGTCCGTCGAGCACACCTTTACCAGCGACCTGCCCGATGTCGCTAGCTGCCAATCGCAGCTGCCCGCGCTGGTTGACACACTGCAGGAGCGCCTCGCCCGTGCCCGCGCGACCGACGCTGTCAGCCAGCAGTTCGTCAAGCTCAAGTTCACCGATTTCCAGCAGACCACGCTGGAGGTGAGCTGCGACTACGGTATCGAGATCGGGCGCTATGCCGAGCTGTGCCGCGAAGCATGGGAGCGCGGCGGCAAACCGGTGCGCCTGCTGGGGGTGGGCGTGCGCTTTCGCAGCCATCAGGCCCCGGCTCAGCAGTTGCCGATCTGGGCTTAATGCCATGCGGGGGGCGGCGCTGCCTGCAGCGCGCCCCGAGTCATAGTCCGCGGGGTTTGCGGTGGCTGGGGCCTATAGCGCGTCGCAGATGTGCTGGTAGTCCGGGTCGTTCTCATCCGTGTTGGCATAATCGGCCAGTGCGATATCGGGCATAAACTGCTTGAACATCTCGCCGCAGCGCTGCAATTCCTTCATGACCTTGGCGTTGGCGATTTCCTGGCCGTAGGCGATGGCCTGGCGTTGCGCGGCATCGCGCTTGCCGGCCTTGCACAGACCCTTGACGTCCTTTTCGATGGCCTGGGCCCGGGTCGTCAATGCCTCGACTTCCTTCTGGTCGATATTCTGCACACACTGCTGCATCTTGTTGGCCTGCTGCATCATCTGCTGCATCTGTGCGTCGTTCATGCCCAAAAATCCCTGGGCCTGGACGGCGCCCGCCAGCGTCAATGACAGGATGGTGCTGAGGCCGATGCTACGTATCAACATGTGTGTACTCTCCCTGATTCATTGGAATGCACGGCCGCGTCACCTCGGTGCGCGTCGCTGTCGGGAGTATAGGGAGCGCGGCGTGCGCGAACAATCGCCCGGTGTGTTGGCGGGTGGCTTTTCGCGCCGGATGGTGAGGACCGTAGTTGGCTGGCGACTTGCTAGCGCAGGCTGGTATAGGACTGCAGACTCCGCGGCTGGCTGTACACCAGCTGCCACAGCTGGCCCTGGCGCGAGCGAAAATAGCCCGCGCAGCTGAGCAGGTAGTATTTCCACATCCGGTAGAACCGGTCCGAGTACGCGCCTTTCAGTTCGGGCCAGGCGCTGTCGAAGCGCTGCCACCAGGCCATCAGGGTGTGGTCGTAATCGGGTCCGAAATTGTGCCAGTCCTCCAGCCGCAGCAGGTCCAGGCTGGCGGCGTTGATATCGTAGCGGCCGGGAATTTCACCGTTGGGAAAGATATAGCGCTCGATAAAGCCATCGGTGCCGCTCATGGGGTTATCGGTGCCGATGCAGTGCAGCAGGAACAGGCCATCGTCCGCCAGCAGGCGAGCGACCGTCTCAAAATAGGTGCGGTAGTTTTTGCGCCCCACGTGTTCGAACATGCCCACCGACACAATGCGGTCAAAGCGACCCTCCAGTGCGCGATAGTCCTGCAGCACGATCTCCACCGGAAGGCCACGGCAGCGCTCCTGCGCCAGCCGCTGCTGTTCTTCGGAGATGGTGATGCCGGTGACGCGAACGCCGTAGTGCCGGGCAGCAAACCTGGCCAGGCCGCCCCAGCCGCAGCCGATGTCCAGCAGATGATGGCCCGGAGCCAGGTTCAGTTTGCGGCAGATCAGGTCCAGTTTGTCGTACTGCGCCTGGGTGAGGTCCCGGGCGTTGCGCCAGTAGCCGCAGCTGTAGCTCATGGTGGGGTCGAGCATGCGCTCGTAGAGGTCGTTGCCGATATCGTAATGGGCCTTTCCCACCTGATAGGCGCGCCGCACACTCTGGCGGTTTGCGAGGTGGGCGTGGAGCCAGCGCGACAGCAGCTTGACCCGGCCCATCTGCACGACGGCCTCGTCCAGGCGGGCGTGCAGTACGCGGGTGAAGAACGCGTCCAGCTGTTCCGCTTCCCACCAGCCGTCGACGTAGCTTTCACCCAGGCCCAGGGAGCCCTCGGTCAGGATGCGTGAAAACACCCGCTCGTCGCGCACCCGCATGTCCCAGGGTCGGCTGCCATTGAGGGTGACATCCGCCGGGGTGAGCAGGGCCTGGAAGAATTCGTGCGCTTTGGACGGGATCAGTCGAGCGGGGACGCGCTTTTTGTGCGTATCGGATATCTGGCTGTCCATGATGGCCGGGCCTCCTAACCGTATACCCCGCCAAGGTTAAGAGCTTGGCGCCGAAATAGCGACCCCTCCGGGCTTATTGACGGCTGTTCAATCCGGGGGCTTTACACCGGGTCGCCGCGATGAGCCGGCTCGAGCCGCGTCCCTCCCCGTGCTAATTTGGCGCCTGGGTGAACAGTTCCATCACCGCGTCGGGCAGGATCTGGCTCATTTCATCTTTGGCGCGCTGCTCCAGCAGGTTGGGATCCCGGGCAGAGAGCTTCAGGGGGCGGCGCAGCTGGCTCAGCACCCGGCCCTGATCCTGCAGGCTCAGGGCATAGGCGCCCCACAGCCAGTGCCAGCCCGCTTCCGCGTAGGGGGGCGCGGTATCCAGGGTGGCGACCAGGCGCAGTGAGGCCTCGGGAAGAATGCCCACGCCGATATGGATCAGCGCATCCTCCAGCCCCGCGCGCAGCACGGGGCTGTCGGCCTGCACGGACACCCGCAGGGTGGCGAGCGCGTTGCGCAGGGTGGCATCCACCTCGGCAAGCGGGTGCGCGCTGGGTACACCCTGGCCGCTGACCACCATCAGCTTGCGCTCCGTGGCTTCGCGTTGCTGGGCTGCCTGGCGGGCCTGGCGCAGGGCGTGCAGGGCGGCGACAGGGTTGTCGGCGGTGGTGCTGGCATAGACCAACAGGCTGCCAATCTCACGGTCGGCGTGCTGGATATCGCGGCGCAGGCGCTGGCCGGTCGCGACGCGATCAAGCACCGCGAGGGCGTGGATCTCGCCGGCCGGATCTTCCCAGTACTCGACGACGGTGGCCCCCTCCAGCAGCTGCCGGGTCTGGGTGCGCAGCTCGCGTGCCACGTCCTGCTCGGTCTGCAGGCCGGGCAGGGTGCTGCCGGTGTGGCTGCGGGTAATATCCACACTGGCTTCATCCACCGCGACCGCAAACTGCTTGGCGAGATTGGCCAGGGCCCGGTCCCCGGCCAGGGCGCGGGAACTGCCCTGGCCCACCGCCGTGAAATGGGTTTCCGCCGCGTAGTGACTGTGGGGATTGTTGAGCCACTCCGGTTGCCGCGCGCTGCCGCTGCAGGCGGCCAGACTCACCAGTGCCAGCAGCAGCCAGGCCCTCATTGTGTGATCCGTTGTCATGGTTCAAGCCCTCGTTCAATGATTGGGTGCCGCCCTGTGGCTGGCGGCTGAAACGCCTGCACGGTCGGTGAGTCGCGATTCAGGCTGGATGTTATCACCACCGTGTTGCGTCCATCGGCGGTGGTATCAATACCGAGATTGCCGTTGACCAGCTTGATCACCGGGTCATCCGGGAGCGGCAGGCGGAGTATCTGCAGGGTTGCCGGCAGCGTGCGCCAGCTGCGGGTGTCGGCCCACTCCGTAGCCAGGGTAAACAGGTTCAGAAACAACCCGGCCATTTCGTCTTCCTTTTGTGCGGCGCGCACGCTCTGGTACTTGGCGACTGCGCGCGCAGTCGTCACGGCGATAATGCCGGGCATGCGCGCATCGAGGTCGGCGCGGGCCAGGGCGTCGAAGTCGGTGATGGTTTCGGTGCCGTAGGTCTGTCCTTCCGCGCCGACACGAAGATGGCCGGTCGAGTGCCGGACCGGCGGGTAGTAGGGCAGCGCGATCTGAACCAGCTGGTTGAGTTCGGGGGCAAAGATCGGCAGGTGGTGCTGGCGCATGCTGGTGACAACGCCGTCGAAGTAAAACACAAACAGGCTGTGCTGCTGGCGAGAGGTTGTTCGCCGGGGCGCATTGTCCGCTTCCTCCAGCCTGTCGAGACTGGCCTTGAGGGCGTCGGGTATCGGGCGCCGGTTTTCCTGCAGAATAGCCCGGGCTTTGCGGTAGCTGATCAGGGCGTCGTCCTGCTCGCCGTTCAGTTCGAACACCACGCCGCCGATGTAGCGCGCGGCGGCGAGATTGCCGCGCAAGACGCTCTCCGAGCTGAGTTGCCGCATCAGCACGTCGGCCTGCAGCACCTCCACGCGCGCGCCCGCCAGGTCACCGAGGCCCAGGTAGCTCAAGGCCAGAAAACTGTGCAGCGCCACCCGCTCGTGGGGCGAGCCGGCATAGCTGCGCAGGGTTTCGTTGATGGTGAGGGCGCCGGCGGTCTCGCTCAGACTCAGGGCCTGGGTGTCGGCCAGCAGCGCTTTGGCCTGTTGCCAGTCCTCGATGCTGGCCGCGAAATCACCGAGGTAGAAGTGCAGCATGCCACGGTCCAGCAGGTACTGCGGGTAGTCGCGCAACGGCGGGGTGTAGTCATCCAGCAGCGCCAGAGCGCGCTCGGCGCCCATGGTCGGCAGGGTGTCCCCCAGCTCATGGATATGCCGGGGGGCGACGCAGGCCTGCAGACACAGGATGCAGAGCCAGATGCTGAAATGGCGGGCGGCCCGGGCAGGCGCCGCCCCGCGCGCTGTGCGCTCCATTGGCGGGGGTCCTGCTGCAAACTCAGACAGGGATCGGATCAATAGCGCAGGGTGGCGTTTTTCACGTACTTCTTGATCTTTTTCTGACCCAGCCAGACCTTGCGGTTGTCGGCCAGGCTGGTCAGCGTCAGGTCGACCTGGTAGTAACGCACCTGCTCCTTGCCTTCGACATCGATGATGGTGTTGATCTGGCCGGTGAGCATAAAGTCCGCGCCCAGCTCCTGTCCGGCCAGCTTGCGGGTCGCCTCGCTGGCGTGCAGGTCCTGGTCCATGCGCTCCTCGCGCACCTGCTCGCGCTCGCCGCCGGAGGCGACGAAGTCCACGCGCCCGGAATTGAGCAGGGCGCGCTCCATATCGGCGACAAAGGTGTTGACGTTGATATGTTCATGGCTGAGGTTGCGCACCCTGCCGACAATCACGGCGGGCGGCGAGCCTTTGGCGCTGGCAAAATTGCTGATCCAGGGGCGCGACAGGGCATCGCTGATCATTTCTTCCGCCACCAGACGCGAGTCGGTGTCGTTCCAGGCGCCGCTCAGGTCGATGGTCTCTGCAGAGTCCACGCGCTTGACGGTGGTGCCGCAGGCGGCGAGCAGGCAGAGCAGGCTCAATACAAAAAGCTGTTTCATTGCGCGCTGTCCTTCACGAAGCGATCGAAGCCGGCATTGGCGTTATCAGAAAAGTACTGTTTGAAATTTGCCGACAGGCTTTTGGCCGCGGCTATGGCCTCTTCGAGCGCCTCGAGGTCCAGTTCGGCAAAGGCGTAGATATTGCCGGTTTTGGGATCCTTCCAGCGGCCCTTGACCTTGGCGCCATTGAGCACTGTCTGGGTGGTGGTATTGACGGAGTTGTTGACGGCGAGGTCGGCGCGGTTGCCGCTGCTGGCGCTGTAGTCGCGCAGCGTGGCATCCACATAGCTGCTGATAACCCGGGCGATCTCGGCGCGGGCGCGGCTGTCGGCGGTGGTGACCTGCAGGGATTCGTCGCCTAGTGGCGGCGCCATGCCTACGCCCTGGATCAGCCGCCCGTCCTCGTCGCTGATGGCCTGGGTACCCTGGTTGACCCAGTCGGGGGCGCCCTTGATGCCCAGGTCACTCTCCACGGTTCGGTTGCCACCGCAGGCGCTGATCAGGAACAGACAGGCCGCTATGGCCAGGGAAGTGCGTAATGCGGTCATGTATAGCCCTCCAGGCTGGGAAACGGTGCTGAGCCTACTGCAAGCGCCCCAGCGAGGGAACCTCTGATACGCTGCTGTGCCCGGTGCCCGGGTTGCCGGCGGCGCCCGGCGCGCTTGTTTATCCGGTATTACTGCGCTTGCTGCGCGCCCGGTTCCGGCGCGGGCCGGGCCAGCTGTCTGCGCTGGCGACGGTCTTGATCGCGCGCCCGGACCCGTCACAACGCCGCAGGCGCCTGGGGGTTGACCTGTTGCGGCTCGAAGCAGCCGGGCGAAGACTGTTTGTTGAGTGGCGTTGAATGGACAGCGACAGTGGGGCGGATGCAGGGCGCACTCCGTTGAGGCCGCTCGTTAAAGCGCCGGGGTATTTGCGCGGCTGAAGAAAAACCGGGGCACGAGGCCCCGGACACAGCGAACAGACAGGACGGACTCAGAACTCCAGGGTTGCCTCCAGCCCATAGGTGCGCGGGTCGCCGTAGTAGCTCACCGCAAAGGGCCCGAAGGGTATGCCGTTGAGGCGGTACTCTTCATCGGTCAGGTTCTTGCCCCACAGCGCGACCTGCAGGGTACTGGTTTGGCCCACCTGCATATTGGCCAGGGTCAGCCGGCCATTGAACAGGCCGTAGCCCTTCAGCTGCAGCGGCCGATTCTGGTCAGGGTTCACATAGGCGACGTAATCGTCGTTGTAGGTGTAGTCCAGGCGTGCGGTCAGATCACCCCAGCTGCCGCGGGCAAAGGTGTATTCGATGCCGGCGTTGACCGTGTGGCGGGGGGCATACTGGAATGCCTTTTCGTCCTTTTTATCAACAATTGCCCCACTGGGGGGGACGTTAGGATCAAACTCCATAAACTCTTTGTAGTCTGCATCCAGGTAGCCGTAGTTGGCGGAGAACTGCAGGTCGGCAACCGGCTGGTAGAGTACCTCGAACTCAAAGCCCTGCTTGACCGCTGAGCCGGCGTTGCGCACCGCGGACACCGGTTGGCCGCTGGAGGGTGAGAAGACCGACAGCTGCAGGTTATCCTCGTCGTTGTAGAAGGCCGCTGCGTTGATCTGCAGGGTGTTTTCCAGCCAGCGCGACTTGATGCCCAGCTCGAAGGCATCCACCTCTTCGGGGTCATAGCCTTCAACAAAGGTGGCTTCTGTGGGCGACTCGCCGTTGAAGCCGCCGGCCTTCCAGCCCTTGGAGTACTTCGCATACGCACTCAGGCTTTCTGTGAATTCGTAGCTGGCGATCAGGGTCGGCGCAGTATTGGTCCAGCTGTCACTGGCCTCTGCGGAGTAGACCGGGTCGTTGATAAGAGGGTGGTCGATATAAGACGACTTTTCTTCCTTGGTCCAGCGCAGACCCGCGGTCAGTGTTAAACGGTCTTGCAATATCGGCGGCCGCCACTCCATCTGGCCGTAAACGGCTTTCTGCTCACCATCCAGACCGTAGGTATTGGGGGTGACGTTGGGGCCGATAAACGAACTGACGGACACCAGGGGATTCTCGACATCGGCCTTCTCGTCAAAATAATACACACCGATCACATAGTTGGTGCGCTCGGTCGCGCCGGTTATCTGGAATTCGTGGGAGCGCTGCTTGTAATCCTCATAAGCGCCGGAGGAGAACAGGCCGAAGGGCGTACCGTCGTTATCCAGCTGCTGGGCATAGTCCAGGTCGCGGGCGCTGAAAATATACTTCAGGGAGATATCGCCCAGAAAGCCCAGCTCGCCAAGATCGTAATCGGCAAACAGTGCGTGGCTGTCCGACGTATAGCGCTCGAACTCCTCGGCATCGGCGCTGGTGTTTTTGTAGCTCTTGTTTTTATCAAGCACATAGTTTTTCAGATCAGCCGGAAAGGGGAACTGAAAAGCGAGATTGGTTGGGTCGACATCGGTCAGCTGGGTTTTAGCGGGTGTATTGTCCGCCTCCGCGCGATCATAGGCATAACGCAGCGCGAAGCGGTCGCTGATTTCCCACAGCAGGTCCAGGCGGGCCGACTCGGTGTCCAGGGCGTTGCTTTCGTGACCGGTGTCCACCGAGTTGGGGTTGACAAGCGTGCTCGTAAGCGGATTGGTGATGGGGCCCTGGGTCGGAGTTACCGTGCCGTAGAAACCGTCGCGCTCTTCTGTGACATAGGACAGCTTTGCCTTGAGTTCACCCAGGCCGCCCAGCTGCAGGGCGGGCAGGTCCAGCGAGCCATAGGCTTCCCATTGCCCGAAGTTCCCGAAGCCTGCGCGCACCGTACCGCCCAGCTCGCCGGTGGGTTTTTTGGTGATCATATTGATCGCGCCGCCGATGGTGTTCTTGCCGTACAACGTGCCCTGGGGTCCGCGCAGGACTTCGATGCGTTCGAGCTCGACGATCTTGAAGACGTTGCCACTGAACTTGGCGATATACACCCCGTCGAGGTACATGCCAACGGTGGGCTCCCAGGTGATCGCCGGGTTGGAGGTCACCGAACCGCGTATGGCGATGGCGGCCTTGGCGGTATTGGAGGGCAGGCTCGCGATTTTCACGTTGGGTGCGAAAGTACCGAGGTCGGTGAGGTTTTCTATGCCTTTCTGCTGCAGGTCCCGGCTGTTGAAGGCGGTGATTGCGATGGGGGTTTCCTGCAGAGACTGCTCGCGCTTCTGCGCGGTGACCACAACCTCTTCAAGGGTCCCGCCACTCTGCGCCATGGCAGTAGCGGATGCAACGGCCAGCAGGGCCGCGGTAATGCGTTTGTGCGACATGCGGTAGGTCGATGGTACTTGCTGCATAGCAATCCCCTTGTAGGCCAATACGGTGCTGGCCGGATTATTGATAAGCATAGAGAGATGGCACCCCTGTTGATGGATGGCATCCGATAAACAACGTTGAGCAGATGGCGTCGGGTATGGCTTGTTGTCGGTGCGCTGAGAAAGCGTCCCTGTGTACCCAGCAGACCTGTCCTCCAGGTACAGCTTGGATCTGACGAGAGTATTCCGCGAGGTGGTGCATCGCATCGTGCAAATGCACTACAGCGCAGTTCCGGCTGGCAGGGCCTCGGCAATGGTCAGCTGGCGCGAGCAGGGACCACCGGGTTGTCAAGGCCACGCTTTTGACTTGTTCTTTATTTATTTGCTTGTGTTCAATTTGCTTGTGCTCATTTGCACCCGCTTACCGCTGTCGGACAAGCGCCGTCGAGCGGCTCTGCCGGATTGAAAATCAATCCTTATCCGAATGCAATAGATAATATCGCGAGATTAAAAAATATTGCCTGGCGACTATCGCGCGATAGTCTTGACCGGGCGGAACCCCAAGGGCTGGTGCAACTTTTTATGCTGCGTCGACCTCTGCCCGCAGGAATTCTGTTGTTACGGATCATGTGGCTTAGCCTGGCCGGCGCATACCATTGGACTGTGTCAAACTTCGCGGCTGTATTAACTCTCGGAAGCGCTATCGCGAGCGGGTTTTTATAATCATTTAAAGACTTTGGAAATCATTATGAAACGAGTTGTTGCTTGTCTTCCGCCACTCGGACTGGCGATGTCTATCGCCCTGCTTGCGGCATGTGAACCCGGCTTCCCACCGCCGGTGGAACGCAGTGGCCCGCCTGCAACAGCGCTGAGCAGCTGGGGGCATTACGGCGGCGATGAAGGGGGTACGCGCTACTCTGAGCTGACGCAGATCAATCCCGGCAACGTCGACAGTCTCGAGATGGTATGGCGCTACGACACCGGCGACGTGGCGCCGGAGATGTTGCCGGAACCGTTCAACAACCCGGTACTGCAGGCGACGCCACTGCTGGCGCAGGACACCCTGTATTTCTGCTCACCACGCAACCGGGTGATTGCGCTGGACCCGGAAACCGGCCAGGAGCGCTGGCACTTTGACACCGATCCTGATCTGCGCCGACAGTTCAGCGTCGTCTGCCGCGGTGTTGGCTACCACCGGGATACTGCGGCCCCAGTGGGCGCTGCCTGTGCGGCGCGCATTCTGGCAGGCACCCTGGATGGCCGTCTGTTCGCTCTGGATGCAAGCACCGGGCGCCCCTGCGACGACTTTGGCGAGCAGGGTCAGATTGATCTCAAGGCCGATCTCGGTGATGACGTTCGCCAGGCGGAATACGCTGTGACCTCGGCGCCAACGGTTGTCGGCGACGTGGTGATCACCGGCGCACATGTCGCCGACCTGCACCGCGGCGGCGTGCCCAGCGGCGTGGTCAGAGCCTTTGATGTGCGCAGCGGCGAGATGGCCTGGGCCTGGGATCCGGCGCCGGCGCACCTGAAGCTCGAAGAGGGTTATCTGCCGGGTACGCCTAATGCCTGGGGGCCGTTCTCCACCGACAGCAAGCGCAAACTGGTGTTTATTCCCACCGGAAATCCGGCGGGTGACTATTACGGCGGCCGGCGCGACGGTATCGACCAGTACGGCAGCTCGGTTGTCGCCTTGAATACCGATACCGGCGATCTGGTATGGAGTTTCAAGACCGTGCACGCCGATGTCTGGGATTACGATGTGCCTTCCCAGCCGCTGCTGTTTGATTTCCCCGGCCCCAATGGCCCGGTACCGGCGCTGGTGCAGGCCACCAAGATGGGCCTGCTGTTTGTGCTCAACCGGGAAACCGGCGAACCCCTGCTGCCGGTTGAGGAGCGCCCGGTCCCCCAGGGCGGACCCGCGCCAGAGGCGCTTTCAGCCACCCAGCCGTATCCGGTACTGCCGGAGGCACTGCACCCGGATCGCCTGACCGAAGACGATATGTTCGGATTTCTCTGGTTTGACCGGCAGGCCTGCGTCAAGGAATTCCGCGCGCTGAATTACGAGGGCCGTTACACGCCGATCGGTGAAACGCCGACAATGGTGTTCCCGGGGTATATGGGCGGCAGCAACTGGGGGGGTGTAAGCTGGGATCCGGTGCGCCAGCTGCTGATTGCCAACACCACCCAGATTCCCACGGTAATACAACTGGTGCCGCGGGAAGTGACCGAGCAGGCGGGATTTGCCGAGCGGGTCGAACCGCAGCTGGATACGCCCTACGCGGTCAAGCGCCGTCCCATGTTGTCGCCGCTAGGCGCGCCCTGCAGTCGCCCGCCCTGGGGCAAGCTGATTGCCGTCGATATGCGCAGTGGCAAAAAGGCCTGGGAGGTGCCACTGGGCAATCTGCGCGATCTGGCGCCGTTCCCGCTGTGGCTGACGCTGGGCGTACCCAACAGTGGCGGATCACTGGTGACCGCCAGTGGCCTGACGTTTATCGGCGCGTCCACCGATAGCTACTTCCGCGCTTTCGCCACTGAAACCGGCGAAACGCTGTGGGAAACCCGGTTGCCTGCGGGCGGTCACGCCACGCCCATGACCTACAAGCTGTCCAACGGCAAGCAGTACGTGGTCATCGGCGCCAGCGGCAACCGGTTCCTGGGCTCGCGGCTGGGAGACTCGCTGGTCGCATACGCGCTGCCGTAAAAGGGTGTAGGCTAAGGAGTCTCCGCGCTGGGGACTCTGAGGAACCCCGGAATTCACTCCCGGGCGGAGTTTGGAAACCAGGTTCGAAATTCGTCCGGCAACAAGAGCCGTTTGTTTCGCGGCGCAATCCGCGGATTAACCGCTGAAGAGCGTGGCGGGCGAGGGCAGGTGGAGTGATGCCTGTCGGGGCTGGACACGGCAGTTCTCCAGAGATTTCCCGCTAACGCGAAACAATGCGAAAACGCGAAAACGCGAAAAGGAGGTAGCGCCTGTCACGATGGACAACAAACACCGCGCCACAGTAACGGAAAAGCAAGCGGTTGATCTGGCCACGCGCATTCATCGCGGCGTGCTGATCGTGCTCCAGACCATTATGGCGATACAGTTGGTGCTGGTGATCCACGAGGGATTGTGGCTCAACGCCTTTCTGGTGATAGCCATTATGGCACTGACCCTTTCCCCTGCGGTGTTGGGGCGCAGGCTTAACGTCGATATTCCACCCGAATTTCAGGTGCTGGCGGTGATCTTTGTTTTTGCCGCGCTGTTTCTCGGCGAAATGCAAAGCTACTACGAGAAAATATGGTGGTGGGATATTGCTCTGCACACCAGTTCCGGCCTGCTGTTCGGCATTCTTGGTTTTCTGCTCGTCTATCTGCTCAACGAGAATGAGCATGTCGATATGAATATGCGTCCGCGATTTGTTGCGTTTTTCGCCTTTCTTTTCGCTGTTGCGGTGGGCACGTTCTGGGAGATCTTCGAGTTCGCTATGGATCAGCTCGTGGGTACCAATATGCAAAAGCCAATGCTTGGCGATCCTTCGGGCCTGACCGACACGATGTGGGATATGATCGTCAATGCGCTGGGTGCCCTCGCCTTCAGCGGTTTCGGCTGGTGGTATATGGACCAG
>JAVEVZ010000171.1:0-6524 GCA_034004805.1 Spongiibacteraceae bacterium
GTGGGCTTTGCGCTGATGGGCGAAGGTGCCGGCCTGCACATCCCCAAGGGGTACATCTATTTCGCGATGGCGTTCTCGCTGGCGGTGGAAATGCTCAACCTGCGGCTGCGCAAGCGCTCCCAGGCACTGCGACTGCGCAAACGCCAGCTCGTATCGGAGGACAACTGAAAACCGCCCGCTGAACCGCCCGAGGCCGGGCAATCCGCGCCGGGCGCGCTGGCAGCAGCCGTCAGCCGCCTCCCTGGGCGCCGAGACCCAGGCGGGCCTTGGTGCGTTCGCGGCCCGATTGCAGCAGCACGTAAAACGCCGGGATAAAGAAAGTGCCGATCAGCAGCGCCGCCAGCATCCCGCCCAGCACGGTGATACCCAGGGCGCGCTGGCCGAACATGCCCGCACCCGACGCCAGCACCAGCGGGATAATCCCCAGAATAAACGACACGGCCGTCATGTTGACCGCGCGAAAGCGCAGGCGCGCTGCCGTTTCCGCGGCGTCGAGAATGGACTTGCCCTCGCGTTCCCGCGCATTGCTGGCAAACTCGACAATCAGTATCGCGTTCTTGGCGGCCATCGCTATCAGCAGCACAAAACCGATCTGCGCGTACATGTTCATGGCGATGCCGCCGATGAACAGTGCCGCGACCGCGCCACCAATGGCGATGGGCACCACCAGAATGATCGCCACCGGCATCGACCAACTCTCATACTGCGCAACCAGAAACAGATACACAAAAATCAGGGCCAGCAGGAATGCGTAAATGGCCATGTTGCCGGCCTCGATTTCCTGGTAGGTCATGCCTGTCCAGTCGGTGGTATAACCGTCGGGCAATATGTCGCGCGCCAGCCGCTCCATGGTAGCTATCGCATCCCCCGAACTGGCGCCGCTCGCCGGCGTCGCGCGCACCACCGCCGAGCGGAACAGGTTGTAGCGCTCGGCGACGTCGGGCCCCAGGATGGGCCGCGTGGCAACCAGGGTGCTCAAGGGCACCATCTCCCCTGACCGCGAGCGCACATAAAACTGCTCCAGGTCGCTGAGGTCGCGCCGGTACTGGGCATCGGCCTGCATGATCACCGGGTAGGTCTGACCGAACTTGTTGAAGTCATTGATATACATCGAGCCGAGCTGCGCCTGCAGCGTGGCGAACAGATCCTGCAGATCAATGCCCAGGTTCTTGGCCTTGACCCTGTCGATATCCACAAAATACTGGGGCACATTCGCGCGAAACGTACTGAACACACCGCTCAAGGCCGGCTGCTGATTGGCCTCGGCAATAAAGCGGTTGAGGGTGGCGGCAAGCTCTACATGGGGCCGGCTCAGGGTGTCCTGCACCACCAGTTCCTGCCCGCCCACCACGCCCATGCCCGGCACTGCGGGGGGTGTAAGGGCGATCACCTGCGCCTCCGGAAGGTGCTGAAACGCAGCGATATTGATGCGCTGGCTGACGCCAAACACCGAGCGCGCCATGTCGCGGCGCTCATCCCAGGGCTTCAGCACCACAAACAGCGTGCCGCCGTTGCTTTGCGCCGCGCCGGTCAGCACGCTGAAGCCGGTGATCGCGGTGACGCTCTCCACCTCGTCCTGCTTCCTGACCAACTCGCTCAGCTTGTCCATCGCTGCCTCGGTGCGGTTGATCGAGGACGCCTCCGGCAGTTGCAGGTTAACCAGCAGCGCGCCCTTGTCTTCCGTCGGCACAAAGCCGCTGGGTACCGTCAGCACGCCCAGTACCAGCAGCAGCACTATCAGCAGAAATGCCGCGGACACCAACGCCAAACGGCGTACCAGCACCGCAACGCCACGGCCATAGGCATCGGTCAGGCGCTGAAACCCGCGATTGAATCCGCGATACCAGCGCGCTTCTGGCTGCTCGCCGCCTTTCAGCAGCAGGCCGCACAGGGCCGGGCTCAGGGTCAGCGCGTTGAGCGTGGAAAAACATACCGCGACGATAATAGTGACTGCGAACTGGCGGTACATCACGCCCGTGACACCGGGCAATGCCGCCACCGGAATAAACACCGCGAGCAGCACCAGGGTGGTGGCCACCACCGGGCCCGTTACTTCCTTCATGGTGCGCAGGGTAGCGTCCCGCGCGCTCAACGCGGGGTCGGCGCGGAGGTGGCGGTCGGTGTTTTCAATAACCAGTATCGCGTCGTCCACCACGATCCCGATGGCCAGTATCAAGCCGAACAGGGTCACGGTGTTGATGCTCATACCCAGCGCCAGCAGGGCCGCAAAAGTCGCCACCAGCGATACCGGAATAGCGACAGCCGGCACCAGGGTCGCGCGCCAACTGCCGAGAAACATAAATGTGACGGCGATAACCAGAGCGACAGCCTGCAGCAGCGACACCACTGCCTGATTTATCGCGACACTGACATAGCGCGTTGTGTCGTAGCCGACGGTGTACGCGAGGCCCTGGGGAAAGTGCTCCGCGAGCCTGGCCAGTTCCGCCTTGACCAGGTCGCCGGTCTCCAGAGCATTGGCACCCGGCAGAAGAAACAGCGCCAGGTTGGCGGCCGGCTGGCCATTGAGCTTGCCGGTAATGCGGTAGTCCGCCTGACCCAGCTCCACCCGCGCCACATCCCCCAGAAAGATCGCCGCGCCATCGGTGCTGGCGCGCAGCACTATTTCCTCGAATTCCGCCACGTCCTGCAGCCTGCCCTTGGTCTGCAGCGTGTACTCCGTCTGGAGGTTGCCTTCAAACGGCGGCGCGCCGATCTTGCCGGCGGCCACCTGCACATTCTGTTCACGCAGCGCGTGCAAAACATCTGTCGTGGTAATGCCGAGGTTGGCCATCCGGTCGGGATTGAGCCACAGGCGCATGGAATAATCGGCGGCGCCGAGAACACTGGCCTTGGATACCCCCTGGATACGCGCCAGGCTGCTCTGCACGTTGATCTTGATGTAGTTGGAGATAAACGCGTAATCCAGCGACTCGTCCGGCGAGTACATGCTGACGGTCAACAGAATATCCGGCGACTGCTTGTCGATACGCAGCCCCTGGGCGGTGACCTCGCGGGGCAGCTTGGGCTCCGCCAGCTTGACGCGGTTCTGCACGCGCATCAGCGCCATATCGGGGTCAGCGCCGACCTTGAAGGTGATCGTCAGGCTGTAGGACCCGTCATTGCCGCTTTTGGACGACAGATAAATCGCGTCTTCCACGCCGTTGACGACATCTTCAATCGGTCCGGCCACGCTCTGTTCAACCACCGTGGCGGAGGCCCCGGGATAGGTTGCGCTGACCACGATCTGAGGCGGCGCGATGGCGGGGTATTCGGCCACCGGCAAACGCCCGATGGCAATTATCCCGGCCAGTACCAGGGCGATGGATATGACCAGCGCAAACTTGGGGCGACCGATAAAGAAGGCACTGAACATCGTCAGCCCTCGCTGTGGGGCAATGCGCGCACAGTGACGGACTGCTCCGGCCGGATCTGCTGCAGGCCGCGCACTACGACCTGCTCGCCCTCTTCCATACCTTGATTGACAATGACCTTGTCCGCGATGCGCTCACCCAGCACCAGATTGCGTCGCTCAATGGTGTTGTCCGCGCGCACCAGCATCGCGAAGCTGCCCTGCTGATCGGCCTGTACCGCCGCCTGGGGAATGACGACCACCGGCAGTACCACGGGCAGCTCCAGCATCACCTTGACGTACTGGCCGGGCCGCAACAGGTCGTCGGGGTTGGGTATCGAAGCGCGCGCCTCGATGGTGCCGGTGTTCTCATCGACGCGGTTGCCGATGTAGTCGATTCTGCCCTTGTGGGGGTAGATCCGCCGGTCACTGAGCTGGACCTGCACCTGGATATCGCCGATATCGCCGAAATCGCGCTGCTCCGCAACGTACTGGCGGCGACGCACTTCGCTGGCGAGGAACAAGCCCTCGCCCACCTGAAACAGCGCCTGCATGGGGTCCAGACTGACCAGAGTGGTCAGGCTGCCGCTGGTCGGGCCAACCAGATCACCGGGACTGAACCGGCTGCGGCCAATGCGCCCGTTGATGGGCGCGTGTATCGAGGTGTAACTGAGATCCACCTCGGCGGAGGTCACCCGCGCCTCGGCCGCTGCGACGGACGCCCGGGTCTCCAGGCGGGCTGCCTCCAGCTTGTCGAATTCAAACTGGGAGATGGCCCCCCTGGGCAACAGCTGCTTGCCGCGGGTGAAGTTGCGCTCGGCAACCGCCTCCGCCGCCTTGGCGGAGGCGAGATTCGCCTGGGCCTTGGCCAGCTCCGCCCTGAACCCGGCCGGGTCTATCGTGTAGAGCAGGGTGTCGGCGGCAACCGTTTCGCCTTCCTGGAAGTAGCGCTTGAGCAGGTAGCCGCTGACTTTCGCCTGGATATCGACATCCGCCTCGGCCTGCAGCCGCCCGACAAACGATAGCCGCGGGTGGTAATCAATCAGCCTGGCGGTCTCCACCACCACCTCGACCGGCGGTGGCGGCGGCAGTGCCTGCTCGCAGGCCACCAGCGCCAGCATTGCCAACGAGATCAGGCCGCTGATCATCCACCGCGTGGCTATCATTCGACCCGACATACGTATATCCCCAAGTTTGCGTGCGGATGCGGTGCGGCCTGCACTCCCTGATCAGGCGATTGAACCCTGCGGGCGGGGACAGCGAAGCTCCGGCGGCAACCCCGTCCCAGGCATAGTCCCCGGATACCGCTCCAGATACAAAGAAAAAGGGCCGGCGCTTGCGCTACCGGCCCCGATCTAGCGGCAATTGGGGGTCACTTGCTGTTTTCAACCATATAATCCACCGCCGCATGGATCTCTTCATCGCTGCAGTTCATGCAGCCGCCCCTGGCGATCATGCCCGTGCCGGGCACGCCATTGATGCCGCTCTCGTAAAGCACATCGATTCCCTTGGCAATACGCGGCGCCCACGCTTCCTTGTTGCCCACCACCGGCGCGCCGCCGGCACCCGTGGCATGACAGGCCATACAGGCCGCGTCGAACACCGCCTTGCCGTCACGCGCGCCGCCAGACGCGGCGGCCGTTGCAGCACCACAGCCACTGTCGCCTTCCATGCACACCTGGCCAACCGGCTTGATACGCTCCTCCATGGCCGCCTGCTGCTTCTCGGTCAGGGCATAGGCGCTCACGCTCATCAGCGCAACCACCGCACTGGCCAGCACGACGGCACTCTTGAATATCGTCATCCGCATCGTTGTCACCTTTTGTTGCTACATCGCCCGGCCGCCGCGCTATCGTCATGCCCGTTCAGCCAGCCATGGCCTCAGTACAGCGCCCGGGCTCTCGGCACCGCGCCCGCGGCAGCCAAAAAATCCGGCCGGCAGTATAACTGCAATGGGATCAGCGGCCAAAATAAAAGCCGTGGCAGGCGGCACGACGCCGGCCAATGGTGATGGACGCCACCCCCCGATCCCGTTATCATCTGCCGCCCCGCATTATCGCGCCCTCCACCCAGGACCGGCAGCGACAAAATGCCGCAAGACCGCAAGTTTTGCGCCCGTAGCTCAGATGGATAGAGTACTGCCCTCCGAAGGCAGGGGTCACAGGTTCGAATCCTGTCGGGCGCGCCATTCAATACGACCGGATACAGCCCAACCATTCGGCTCTACCCCATTCCCGGCTCCGCAAGTGAGCTTCCGAGCGTCGAGGCGCTGACATCCGCGCTCAGTCGGCTCGCGGAAGGGACGTCTACTCCGGGACAGCCTACGCAGCCAATTTACTAGGCTCAGGCAATTACCCGCCAGCTTCCACGTCGCCTCGTATCGCTTCCATAAAAAATGCCGCGACATGCGCGGCATTTTTTTTGGTGACAATCCGTGACTAAAAATTGAATCTCACACCAAGAGAGACGTTATCCACATCGTCGCCATCAATATCGAAACGCTGGAACTCAAGCACAAGGCTGAATTGCTCCGTGATGTGTCCGGCAACACCCAGGCCAAAACTGAAATCGGTCCCGTCATCACTCGCAATTTTCCCCCAGCCGCGCTCTTTTACGTCGGCGTCCCACATGTAGGCTCCCAGCTTACCGAAGACTTCAACATTATCATTGATAGGAATTATCCCTACCGCCGCAAAGTTGAAGCCATCAACCTCTATGGTCCATTCCGGGGGAATATCGTCCGTTGATTCCCCCAGGTCGATATAAGAAAGCTCGAGAGCAAAGTGCTTATTGAACTTGTAACCGCCGGAAATCGCAACGGAATTACCGTCATCAAAACCAGATACATCGACATCACTCTTGCCGAAAGACGCGCCAATATAGCCGCCCGAATTTGCAGCAGCAGACAGCAAAGCAATTGACGATGCAACCAACATTTTTTTAAACATAGGAAAGCTCCATTTTTGTTTTGTTATAGGGGCAACTTTTACAACCTGACCCAGGGTTGTACTGCAAAAAAACTCACCAGCAAGAACAGCCAGGCATGCTGTATGCTCTGTTATGCTGCAGCCGCGAAAACTATAGCTTCAGATGCCGCCATCGCGCCCGGCCACAACAGATCACGATTTTCCCTGCCAATGCTGTTGGACTAAACAATCAGATTCCCGGTGTGCTC
>JAVEVZ010000172.1:0-6522 GCA_034004805.1 Spongiibacteraceae bacterium
CCGGCGGTAGGTAGAAATCCACGATCTCGGGAAACTGGCGCCTTATAATCGGCACAAACACTTCGTTGAGTGCCGCGCCCAATACCGCCGGCTCATCAGGCGGCCGCCCGGTGTAGGTGCTGTGGTAGATGGGCGCTTCACGGTGACTGATATGGGTCACGGTAAATACCGGGAAACGCTCCACTTCGTTGTAGTAGCCCGTGTGGTCGCCGAAGGGGCCTTCGTCCGCCATCTCGGCGGGATCAATATAGCCCTCCAGCACAATTTCCGCGGAAGCCGGCACCTGCAGGTCATTGCTGAGGCACTGCACCAGTTCGGTTTTTCCGCCGCGCAGCAGACCGGCGAAGGCATATTCTGAAATATTGTCGGGCACCGGCGTAACCGCACCGAGGATGGTTGCGGGGTCGGCGCCCAGCGCCACACTGACGGGAAACGGCTGGCCCGGATTGCGCTGGCAGTGCTCGCGAAAATCCAACGCCCCGCCGCGGTGGGCCAGCCAGCGCATGATCAGTTTGTTGCGACCCAGCAACTGCATGCGGTAGATACCGAGGTTCTGGCGCTCCTTGCCGGGCCCGCGGGTCACCACCAGTGGCCAGGTAATCAGCGGGCCGGCATCACCGGGCCAGCAGGTCTGTATGGGCAGCCGGGTGAGGTCCACCGCCTCGCCCTCCTGCACATGCACCTGGCAGGCGGCGTTGCGCACCAGCTTCGCGCCCATGTTCAACACCTGCTTGAACAGCGGTGCCTTGTCCCAGGCGTCGCGCAGGCTTTTGGGCGGGTCGGGCTGACGCAAAAACGCCAGCAGCTCACCCACGTCGCGCAGGGCCGCGATCGAATCCTGGCCCATGCCCAGCGCCACCCGCTGCTCGGTGCCGAACAAGTTGGCCAGCACCGGCATCGAATAACCCCTGGGGTTTTCGAACAACAGTGCCGGGCCACCGGCGCGCAGCACGCGGTCGCAGATCTCGGTCATTTGCAGATGGGGATCGACCGGCGCGGTGATGCGCTTGAGCTCACCGCGCTGTTCAAGCTGGTCGATAAAATCGCGAAGGTCTGAGTATTTCATGAGTCTGACGCCTGACGTCTGACGTCGGACGCTTCAGGCAAACAGCGGGGCTCGATACGCGATTGACACACCGTATCAAGCGTCAGACGTCCGACGTCCGACATCAGACGTTACTTCCGCTTCATCGAGTCAAAGAACTCGTTGTTGGTCTTGGCGTCCTTGAGCTTGTCGATCAGAAACTCAATGGCGGGCGTGTCTTCCATGCCGTGCAGCAGTTTGCGCAGTATCCACATGCGCGCCAATTCGTCTTCGGCGGTCAGCAGTTCTTCGCGGCGGGTGCCGGAGCGGCGAATGTTGATGGCCGGGTAAACGCGCTTCTCGGCGATCTTGCGGTCCAGGTGCAACTCCATGTTGCCGGTGCCCTTGAACTCCTCGTAGATCACTTCGTCCATCTTGGAGCCGGTATCGACCAGCGCCGTGGCGATGATCGACAGGCTGCCGCCCTCTTCCACATTCCGCGCCGCACCGAAGAAGCGCTTGGGGCGTTCCAGGGCGTGGGCATCGACACCACCGGTCAACACCTTGCCCGAGGACGGCACAATGGTGTTGTAGGCCCGCGCCAGGCGGGTGATGGAGTCGAGGAAAATAAACACATCTTTCTTGTGCTCGACAAGGCGCTTGGCCTTCTCGATCACCATCTCGGCGACCTGCACGTGGCGCGAGGGCGGCTCGTCAAAGGTCGAGGCGACAACTTCCGCGCCCTTGACTCCCACCGTGCGCTGCATGTCGGTGACCTCCTCAGGCCGCTCGTCGATCAGCAGCACGATCACATAGCACTCGGGGTTGTTGCGGATCACCGACTGCGCCATATGCTGCAGCATCAGTGTCTTACCCGCCTTGGGCGGCGCGACGATCAGGCCGCGCTGGCCCTTGCCGATGGGCGCGACCAGGTCGATAACCCGGCCGGTGAGGTCCTCGGTGGAACCGTTGCCGCACTCCAGCACCAGGCGCTCATCGGGAAACAGGGGGGTGAGGTTTTCAAACAGGACCTTGTTGCGGCTCTGCTCGGGCGGCGCGAAGTTGACTTCATCGACCTTGAGCAGCGCGAAATAGCGCTCGCCTTCCTTGGGCGGGCGGATCTTGCCGGCAACCGTGTCGCCCGTGCGCAGATTGAAGCGACGGATCTGGCTTGGCGACACATAGATGTCATCGGGGCCGGCCAGATAGGAGCAGTCTGCGGAGCGCAGAAAACCAAAACCATCCTGAAGAATTTCCAGCACGCCGTCGCCGTAGATGTCTTCGCCGCTCTTGGCGTGGCGCTTTAGGATGCTGAAGATGATGTCCTGCTTGCGGGACCGGGCCAGACTGTCCAGGCCCATGCCTTCGGCAATGGTCAGGAGTTCCTGGGTGGGTTTGGTTTTGAGGTCGGTTAGATTCATAGATTAGGCAAGAGTGATGAAGTACTGGTTAAACGGGACCGGCAAGGCGCGCGGACGCGGAAAAAGCGCGGATATGCCAGGCAAGGGTTGCAAAGGGTCGTTTAAGGTCTTGGGAGGTTGGGGTTGATTGTTATGGATGCAGAGTGGGCATCGAGGCTCAATGTAGCACCGTGGGGGAGCGACGTCCAGCGCTACCGATCACCCGCCGGGCGGCGGGTGATCGGATCATGTCAGAGCTCGGCTTCGACGAACTGGCTGAGCTGGGTCTTGGACAGTGCGCCTACCTTGGTGGCCTCGGCGCTGCCGCCCTTGAAAATGATCAGGGTGGGGATGCCGCGAATACCGAACTTGGGCGGCGTATCGCTGTTGGCGTCCACGTCCAGCTTGCAGACCTTGAGTTTGCCGGCGTACTCCACCGCAATCTCTTCCAGCACCGGAGCGATCATCTTGCAGGGCCCGCACCATTCGGCCCAGAAGTCCACCAGCACCGGCAGGTCGGATTTGAGAACCTCCTGCTCGAAGCTGGCGTCGGTTACATGGACAATATGCTCGCTCATCAGCGTGTCTCCGAATATTCCGATAGTGGCTATGTATATGACTATACTCAGTCATCGACACCCGGATAGCGACTCATTGCATCGATCCGAACATCGCGCTGGCGGCATCATAGCACTGGCCCCACCAGCACCCAAGGCCGCCACCTGAACCACTACAGGTGATGGCGAAACCACAAGATTCAAGCATCTGCATGGCAAACCTCCCCCCCAGTGCTTCCCCGACTCACCCGCAGCGCCTGGCCGCGCTGGATGTGGGTTCCAACAGTTTCAATCTGTTGATAGCGGAAGCGGATGCCCACGGCTGGCAGCCGCTGTTGCGGACCGGCACCAAGGTGCAGCTGGCGGCCGGCCTGCGCGACGGCCAGCTGGATGACGACGCCATCGCCCGCGGCCTGGCCTGCCTGGAGGGCTTTGGAGCGCAGCTGAAGCGGTTTGATGTGACCTCGGTGCGCGCCGTCGCCACCGAAGCGCTGCGCTGCGCCCGCAATGCACCGGCATTTCTGGGCCCGGCCAGGGCGGCGCTGGGCCATCCTGTCGAACTGATCACCGGTCGGGAGGAAGGCCGGCTGGTTTACCGGGCGGTCAGCAAGACCCTGACAGGCCGCAACCTGGTCGTGGATATCGGCGGCGCCAGCACCGAACTGATCATCGGCACGGGCGCGCATATTGAACGCATGGCCAGCGTCCCCATCGGCTGCGTGAACCTGCTGCGCCATTTCCCGGGGGGAGCACTCAGCCCCGCCAACCTGGGTGCCGCCGTGGCGGCCAGCCGCGCGGCACTGCAGGCGGCCTGCCGCGACTGGCCGCTGGCACAGGTCCCGGTAGTGGGCTGCTCGGGAACGGTGCTGGCCGTCGCCCAGGTGCTGCTGGCCCACGGCTGGTCCACAACCGGCATCCGGCCCGCCGGGCTGGCCGCGCTGCGCGACAACCTGCTGAGCCAGCACCCGACTGTCGCCAGCGTCCGCTACGAGGGCCTGTCGGAAAGCCGCCGCTCCGTGTTTGTATCGGGACTGGCCATTGTCATGGGGCTGGTCGAGGCGCTTCCCGCCGACGCGCTGCAGGTGTCCGCCCAGGCCCTGCGGGAAGGCGTGCTGGAAGACCTGTGGCAGCGCCATCTGCGCCATCCGGCAAGGCTGGGCGCTGCCAGCTGAACCCGCTCGACGGCAGCGTGCTTGGCCGCCCGTCATCGGAGTCGAGTACTATATCGCCACTACACGCGGGCAGCGGATCGCCGATTGGCGCCCCCCTGTAAGCAACTGCCCCCTGCAACCGAACGGAGGTAACCATGGCACATGTCGCGGTCGTGCTGTCGGGCTGTGGCGTCTACGATGGCGCCGAGATCTATGAAACGGTGTGCACCCTGCTGGCCCTGGAGCAACAGGGCGCCAGCTACCAGTGCTTCGCCCCGGATATTCCCCAGATGCACGTTATCAACCACTTAACTGGCGAGCCCATGCCTGGCGAAACGCGCAATGTCCTGGTCGAGGCCGCGCGCATCGTGCGCGGTGACATCAAGGCCCTGAAGGACGCCCGCGCCGAGGACTTCGACGCCCTGGTGGTGCCCGGCGGTTTCGGCGCCGCCAAGAACCTCAGCGACTTTGCCGTCAAGGGCGCGCAGATGACCGTGCTGCCCGAGTTCCTGGACTTCGCCAAAGCCATGCACGCCGCCGGCAAGCCCATTGGCCTGATCTGCATCGCCCCGACCATGGCGGTGGCGATCTGCGGCGAGGGCGTACGCTGCACCATCGGCAATGAAAAACCGGTGGCGGACGCCATAGCGTCCATGGGCGGCCAGCACATGGAATGCAGCGTCGAAGAGGCCTGCGTGGACCGCGAACACAAGCTGGTGACCACCCCGGCCTATATGCTCGCCGGCCGTATCGACGACGCCTGGCGGGGCATCAACCAGTGCGTCCGCGACGTCCTGGCAATGGCCTGATCACCCACTCACACCTTGCCGGCCGGAACCTGGCCGGCGATACACCAACCCCCAGCGGAGCGCAGCCCCCATGACCGAAACCGTCGCCATCCTCGGCGCCAGCAGCAACCCCGAGCGCTACGCCAACCAGGCGCAACACCTGCTGCTCGAAAAGGGCCACCGGGTGATCCCGGTCAATCCGGGGGAGGCCGAAATCGACGGCATCGCCACCCTGCCAGCGCTGGCGGACATCCGCGAGCCGGTGGACACCCTCACGGTATACCTGCGCCCCGCGCTGCAGGCGCCGCTTGAGGCACAGATCCTGGCGCTGCGCCCGGGGCGGGTTATCTTCAATCCCGGCACCGAGAACCCGGCGCTGGCAGCGGCGCTGACCGGGGCGGGGATCGCCAGTGAAGAGGCCTGCACGCTGGTTTTGCTGAAGACCAACCAGTTTTGACGGCGCCCACACCACCCGCCCGCGAGACACCGTGATGGTGCGCCGTCTGTACAGTCTGCTGCTGTATCTGCTGATGCCGCTGATTGTGGCGCGCCTGCTGTGGCGCGGCCTGCGCGCGCCGGGCTACCGGCGGCGCATAAAGGAGCGCTTTGGCCTGTTTCCCGCCCCCGGCTTTGAGGCCTGCCTGTGGCTGCACGCCGTCTCCGTGGGCGAGACCATCGCCAGTGCGCCGCTGGTCCACGCCCTGCGGGCGCGCCACCCTGAGCTGCCCATCGTGCTCACCACCACCACCCCCACTGGCTCCGAGCGGGTGCGCGCACTGTTCGGCGACGCGGTGTTCCACGTCTACGCCCCCTACGACCTGCCCGGCGCCGTGGCCCGCTTTATGGCGCGGGTGCGGCCGCGCCTGGCGCTGATCATGGAAACCGAACTGTGGCCCAACACCCTGCACCACTGCCGGGCCAGGGGCATACCCGCACTGCTGCTCAACGCCCGCCTGTCGGCGCGCTCGGCGCGCGGCTATGCCCGCCTGGCGCCGCTGACCCGCGACATACTGGATGCGCTGGGCGGCGTGGCCGCCCAGGCCCAGGCCGACGGCGAGCGCTTTGTGGCGCTGGGCCTGGCCCGCGAGCGGCTGCATATCACCGGCAGCATCAAGTTTGATATCGCGATCGACGCGGAGATTCGCCAGCGCGCCCGGGCGCTACGCAGCAGCTGGGGTTCGCGCCCGGTGTGGATCGCCGCCAGCACCCATGCCGGCGAAGACGCCGCCGTGCTGGCGGCCCACCGCCGCGTGCTGGCGCAGCACCCCGATGCACTGCTTGTGCTGGTGCCGCGCCACCCCGAGCGCTTTGCCGGCGTTCACCGGCAGATCGGTGCCGCCGGCTTCAGCGCCGCCCGGCGCAGCGAGTCAGCGCCCCCAGCGGGCCCGGTACAGGTCCTGCTGGGGGACAGCATGGGTGAGCTGCTGATGCTGTACGGCGCCAGCGACGTGGCGTTCGTGGGCGGCAGTCTGGTGCCCCGCGGCGGCCACAATATGCTGGAGCCGGCGGCCTGGGGACTGCCGATACTGACCGGGCCCTCCGACTTCAACTTCACGGCCATCAGCCAGAAGCTGCGCGCCGCCGGCGCCATGCAGATTATCG
>JAVEVZ010000173.1:0-6501 GCA_034004805.1 Spongiibacteraceae bacterium
GGCGGGGCAGCGCAACCCATGCCCCGCCGTCCGCTGTCGCCGCCTCAGCCTTCGTTCAGCGCCTGCTGCTGCAACGCCAGCAGCGCCTTGATGCCACCCGTCGCCAGATCCAGCATCGCCTGCAATTCCGCGCTGTTGAAGGGCGCGCTCTCAGCGGTGCCCTGCACCTCGATAAAGCCGCCCTGCTCGGTCATCACCACATTGAGGTCGGTGTCGGCGCTGGAGTCCTCCGGGTAATCCAGGTCCAGCACCGGCTTGCCGCCCACGATGCCCACTGACACCGCGGCCACGCGCTGGATCAGTGGCTCGGTTTTGATCATGCCGCGAGCCTGCATCACGCCCAGCGCATCGGCCAGCGCTACGCAGGCGCCGGTGATGGATGCAGTGCGGGTGCCGCCGTCGGCCTGGATCACATCGCAGTCGACAATGATGGTGTGCTCGCCCAACCTGGACAAATCGACCACCGCGCGCAGCGAGCGGCCGATCAGGCGCTGGATCTCCAGGGTGCGGCCGCCCTGCTTGCCGCGGGCGGCCTCGCGGTCGCTGCGGCTGCCGGTGGCCCGCGGCAACATGCCGTATTCGGCGGTGACCCAGCCCTTGCCCTGACCGCGCAGAAACCGCGGCACGCCGGCCTCTACGGAAGCCGTGCAGATCACTTTGGTGTCGCCACAGCTGATCAGCACTGAGCCCTCGGCGTGGCGAGTGTAATGGCGCTGGATGCTGATATCGCGCAACTGGTCGGGGCGGCGGCCACTGGGGCGGAGCATGGGCAGATCCTTGGTGCAGAGTATGGCCGGGCATTATAGCCCTGCGCCGCCGCTGATCCGGGCCGGGTTTTGTGCGCAGCGTGGCATCGCTGCCGGCACATGGATAAAAAGCGCCGCGCCGACGGCGCGGGCCGCGCTGCCATGGCCTGCTAGAATGCGGCTCTTTGCCTGACGGATACCCGCAATGATTTGCAGCATGACCGCCTTCGCGCGGATCAACCGCGTATTTCCCTGGGGCTCTCTGATCTGGGAGCTGCGCTCAGTCAACCACCGCTACCAGGAGACCGCGTTCAAGCTGCCCGACAGCTTGCGGGCGCTGGAGCCCGAGCTGCGCGAGCGGCTGCGCCACGGTGTATCGCGGGGCAAGCTGGAGTGCGCACTGCGCCTGCAGCGCACCGCCGGCGAGGACGGCGCGCTCAGCATCAACGCCGCCAAGGTGTCGGAACTGGCGCGGATCGCAGATGAGCTGACCGCGCGGCTGGGTCCGGCCGCGCCGCTGGATGTGCTGGCCCTGATGCAGTGGCCCGGCGTGCTGGAGGCGGCGCGCCATGACGACACCCCGCTGGTGGCCGCCGCCCTGGAGAGTTTCGACCAGGCACTGGCCGAGCTGCTGGACACCCGCCGCCGCGAAGGCGCGGAACTGAAGCGCCTGGTCGAGCAGCGCCTGGATGCCGTCGCGGGAATCGCGGATGCCGTGCGCCACCAGTTGCCGGCCATTCTCGACGCCCAGCGCGACCGGCTGCGCGAGCGCATCGCGGCACTGGCGGTCGAGCTGGACCCCCAGCGCCTGGAACAGGAAATCGCGCTGCTCGCGCAAAAGGCCGATGTCGACGAGGAGCTGGACCGCCTCGATGCCCACGTCACCGAGGTGCGCCGGGTACTGGACGCCGGCGGCGACTGCGGCCGCCGCCTGGATTTCCTGATGCAGGAACTCAACCGCGAAGCCAACACCCTGTCGTCCAAATCCATCGTCAGCGACACCACCCAGGCCGCGGTGGAGCTCAAGGTGCTGATCGAACAGATGCGGGAACAGATCCAGAATATCGAGTAGTGACCTGGCCCGCGACGCGTCCCGGCGCCGCCCTGATCGTCCTGCGTTGCGCAGGCCTGAAGGCCTGCCGGCATCGACCCGCCGGGGATGGTAGATTGCCCACACGGCGCGCTGCGCTGAAGTCTGTCAATGCGGAGAGAACCCTGTCGTGAATACCGCCCACGCTTCACCACTGGCCGGGCTGCCCCCCGCCGATCAGATCTGCCTGGTGGTCCGCGATCTCGCGGCTGCGGTCGCCATGTATGAGCCGCTGTTCGGGCCCTTCACGGTGCTGGACAACGGGCCTTTCGAATCCGTGTACCGCGGCGAGACGGTGATGGTCGATCTGCCCTGTGCCTTTGGTCGCAGCGGCGAGCTGGAGATCGAACTGGTGCAGTGGCGCTCGGGGCCTACCCCGCACCGCGACTTTATCCAGAGTGGCCGCGAGGGGGTGCAGCATATCCGCTATGTGGTGGACGACCTCCCGGCCTGGATCGCCCGGGCTGCGGAACTGGCTTACCGGCCGGTGTGGTCGGGCAGCTACCCGGCCTCCGACGCGGCCCCGCCCCTGAGCTGGTGTTACCTGGAACGCGACGACGACCCGCTGATGATCGAGTTTGTGCAGTGGGGGTGAGCGTTGCGCGGTACGGGCTGCACCGTCGCCGGCGGACGACGGTGGTGACTGGGGCTTGAAGCGAGCCGGGTGCTAGGCTGCCCCCGGCCCGCCGGCCGGCATCTGCAACAGCTCGACAATCAGCGGGTCGTTGGGGTTTTCGAGGTAGGCGAACACCGTGTCGGCGCTCCAGCGCTTGTACCAGATGGGCTTGAAGCCCACGGCCCCGAGCTTTTCTATCCAGGCGTCGGCGTCCTCGACCCGGTAGCGGATATGGTGCATGCCTTCCTTGCCCGCCTCGATAAACTCGCTGTGCGGGCTGTGGCCACTCCGCCATTCAATAAACTCAATCTCGAGCTCGCCGCTGCGGCCAAAGGCCAGTTTCAGTTCGGCGTCCTCGGACCTGCCGCGGTAGTTGGCGTCGGCCACAGAGCCGTCCATAAAACTGAAGGGGCCGAACAGGGCGTCGTAGCGCGCCACCCAGGCGTCGAGGTCGCGCACCACAAAGCCGATCTGGTCCATCGGGGGAAGGCCCAGTGACTGCAGGGCGCTCGGGTTCTTGGCAGCTGTGTTCATCAACAGTACTCCGGTAGTGGGGCCGCGTTCAGGAGGCCAGCGGCTGTACGAGTTGTCTGGCGAAATCCTCCATGACCCGCTTCTTGGCGTCCAGGGTCGAGGTCTTGCCCAGGGTATACAGGAACGGCGGCAGTACGCAGGTGGTCATGCCCTTGTCTCCCAGGCGCTTGAGGGTGTCGACGGTGGGCGTGGTGTTGAGCCCCACCAGAGTTTCGAAGGGCTGGTCCTGCTTGCCGGCCTCGACACGTAGCCGCTGCAGGGTTTCCAGAATCGGCGGCAGGTTTTCCGGCGTGTTGCCGGCGCCCACCCAGCCATCGCCCAGCTGCGCGGCGCGGCGCAGTGCCGCCGGGTTGTCACCGCCGACAAAGACCGGCACGTGGCGGCGCGGCGCGGGCTCGATGCACAGCGGCGGAAAGTCGTGAAACTCGCTGTGGTGCTCGACCATGCCACCCGCCCAGAGCTTGCGCAGTACCTCGATCATATCGTCCATGCGCTTGCCGCGGGCGGCGAAGGGTACGCCGTAGATATCGAACTCGTCCTTCATCCAGCCGGCGCCGATACCCAGCGCGAAGCGGTGGTCGCTCATCAGCGCCAGGGTGCCGGTGGCCTTGGCGACTTCGAAGGGGTTGCGCAGGGGCAGCACATAAATGGAGGTGGAAAACCTGAGCCGGGTGGTGGCCGCGGCCATAAAGGCCAGGCTCACCCAGCAGTCGGGGTAGGGGGAGTCCGCGGTCATGGGCGGCTTGCCGTCGGCAGAATAGGGGTAGGGCGCGTGGACCGTTTCGGGGAAAATCGCGTGGTCGGCGTTGAGCAGCCCGTCGAGGCCCAGCTCCTCCGCGAAACGGGCGAGGGGTACCAGTTGTTCGTGCTCCACCCAGGCTATGGACTGCCAGAATTTCATGTTGCGGCTCCGCATTTCAAGTGAGCCGGGATGGTAATCAATTTTGCGCGCCATTGCGGCGGCATCGGCGTAGAATCGGGAAATCTTTTACCTGAATAAAGTAATCGACAGGGGTGAGAATGGGCCATTACATCGTGACGGGCGCAGGTTCAGGCATAGGCGCAGGAACCGCCGCCCACCTCCGCGAACTGGGGCATCGCGTGACCGGCGTGGATCTGCGGGGCGCGGATATCGATGCCGATCTGGGCAGCCCTGCCGGCCGCCAGGCGGCTATTGATGCACTGCAGCCACTGGTGGCGGACGGCCTCGACGGCCTGGTCACCTGCGCCGGGGTGGGGCCGGACGCGCCGGCCAGAACGCTCATTCCGTCCGTCAACTTCTTTGGCACCACGGTGCTGATCGAGGCGCTGCGCGCGCCGCTGGTCAAGGCCGGCGGCGCGGTGGTGCTGATCGCTTCCAACTCGGCGATTCGCGACACCGACCCGGACTACCTCGCGGCGCTGGCTGACGGCGACGAGCCGGCAGCGCGGGCGCGGGCGGAAGGGCTCGAGGGCCAAATACTGTATCAGGGCAGCAAGAAGGCGCTGGTGCGCTGGATGCGCCGCCTGGTACCAGCGCTGGCCGCGGACGGGGTGCGCATCAACGCGCTGGCGCCGGGTTTTGTGTATTCCAATATGACCCGATCCGGGCTCGAAGACCCCCGCTACAGCCAGCATATCCAGGCGTTTCTGGACAGCATTCCGCTGGGGCGCGGCGGCCAGCCCGCGGATATGGCCAGTGCCATCGCGTTCCTGCTGAATAATGACCAGGCGGGCTTTGTGACAGGCACCGTGCTGTTTGTCGACGGCGGCCACGACGCGGTGTTCCGGCCCGATGCGCTCTGAGCGGCGCCGCGGCAATCACTGCCGGGACCGCTGAGGCATAACACATAACAGCGCTATACAAATAAAGAGGAGAGTGAGGATCATGCAGAAACAGTTTCCCCAGCTCACATCGGCCGGCCGCATCGGCGGCATGACGCTGAAAAACCGCATGCTGGTGATGGCCATGGGGGTCAATCTGGCCGAGCCCGACGGCAGCTGTGGCGAGCGCATGCTCGCCTACCACGAGCGCCACGCCCAGGGCGGCGCGGGCCTGATCATCATGGGCTGCGCGGGGGTCGCGTGGCCCGCCGGCGGCAATATGCCGCTGCAGACGGCGATCTCCGATGACCGCTTTATCCCCGGGCTCAAGGCCGTCGCCGACGCGGTGCATGCCCACGGCGCCAAGCTCGCGGTGCAGTTGCACCACGGCGGCCTGGTGGCCGTCCAGGACAGCGCCCAAGGCCGGCCTGTATGGGTGCCCTCCTATCCCGTGGTCAAGGCCGGCGATATGCAGGACGGCTTTCTGCCCGAAGAGCTGGCCGCCATGTTCGATCCCAAGGCACCGGCGCCCCAGCTGCATGTCATGACCCGCGAAGACATCCAGCAGCTCACCGGCCAGTTCGCGGCGGCGGCCCGGCGCGCCCGGGAGGCGGGCCTGGACGGGGTGGAAATCCATGCCGGCCACGGCTACATCCTGTCCGAGTTCCTGTCGCCGCGCACCAATCAGCGCGACGACGAATACGGCGGCAGCCTGGAGAACCGGGCCCGCTTTGCGGTCGAGGTGGTGCGTGCCGTGCGCGCCGCAGTGGGACCGGATTTCGCGGTGTGGTGCAAGATCGATACCGGTGAGTTCGGCGTCGCAGAGGGCATTTCGCTGGCGGATGCCCGCGCCACCGCGCGCCTGATCGAAGCCGCCGGCGCCGACGCCATCACCGCCTCGGCCTACCACGACCCGTCCCAGGGGGTGCTGCACTCCGAGTCCAATATTCCCCACACCCCCGAGCGCCTGGTGGCCAATGCCATGTCCATCAAGTCGGCGGTGAGTATCCCGGTGATCACCTCGGGGCGCATCGAGCCGGCAGCCGCGGACAAGCACATCGCCGCGGGCCATTTCGACTTCTTCGGCATGGGCCGCAAGATGCTGGCCGACCCGGACCTGCCCAACAAGATCACCCTGGGCAGGCCCGAGGATATCCGCCCTTGCGTGTACTGCTACTGCTGCGCCAGCCAGATCTATATCAAGCAGCCGGTCAAGTGCGCGGTGAACGCCGAGACCGCCCATGAGCGCGAGCGGACCCTGGTCGCCACCAGCAGCGCGCGCCGCTTTGCGGTGGTGGGCGGTGGCCCGGCGGGCATGGAGGCGGCGCGCAGACTCGCCCTGCAGGGCCATCAGGTCAGCCTGCTGGAGCGCAGTGACCGGCTGGGCGGCACGCTGCAGTTCGCCAGCCTTGCCTACGAGCCCAACGAGCGCCTGCTGACCTGGCTGCGCCGCCAGATCGCGCAGTCCAGTGTGGCGGTCAAGCTCAGTACGGACGCCACTGTTGAAAACCTGCGGGCGCTGGGGGTGGACGAAGTGATCGTCGCCACCGGCGCCCAGCGCAGACTGCCGGACATTCCCGGCAAGGAACACGATTTTGTGTTCAGCGGCGACGAGATGCGCGCCCTGGTCATGGGTGAGGCCCAGGCCAGCCTGGCGTCCAAGACCGACGGCCTGACCCGTGGCCTGACCCGGCTGGGCGCGCTGACCGGGG